>DASWOO010001366.1:0-2672 GCA_036404335.1 Kofleriaceae bacterium | reverse complement strand
GGCGCCGATCACCAGCTCGCAGCACGGCTCGACCGTGATCACCGCGCCCACCGCCAGCGCGGCCAGGCTCGCCGCCGCGAGCCCACATCGCCCGACCACGATCGGCAGCGCGAACCCCCAGTCGCGCGCCGGCCGCGCCGGCGGCGCCCGGAGCACCAGCTCGGCCGGGCAGCGCACGGTCACCGTCATCCGCATCGCCGCCCCGCCGCCGAACCCCGCCGGCAGCTCGACCGCGAGCTCGACGAGCACGTCCTCCGCGCCGCGCGCCCCGCCGCGCTCCAGCGGCCAGGCCTCGCCCGCCACGCCCAGATCGGCCAGGGCCGCCGCGACCGCCAGCGCCCAGATCGCCTGCTCGACCACGGTCAGCGGCCGCGGCGCCTCGAGCTCCGCCGGCCCGCCGAGCAGCCGCTGGGCCAGCGCCCGGACCGGCCGCGCCGAGCCCGCCACGACGATCGACATGCCGTCCAGCCGGACCTCGGCCACCGCCGCCTCGGGATCCGCCACGCCCGTCACCACCCCGACCAGCCGCGCGCGGACCGGCCCGCCGACGAGCGCGGCGAGCTTGGCCCCGGCCCGGCCGCCGCCCAGCCAGCGCGCCAGCGCCGACTCGATCGCCGCGTCGCGCCGGGTCAGCCGGCGCAATTGCGCGAACGGAAATGGCCAAAAATTGGGACCGGGCTCCGGCACTGGGTACGCTTTTATCCTACATCGTCGCTAGTTCGCTTACGCCGCTCGCGCTCTATCCAACGCACCCCGAGGTATACGTGCAAGATCGCCGACTTGGTTTCCGGATTCCGTTCGAGACAATGGTGACGTCGTACGTCCAGGACCGGCCGGTCCGCTGCCTGGCGACCAACCTGAGCGACTCCGGCATGAACCTGTCGGCGATCTCGATGCTGGCCCCGCCGCCCGGCCAGGTCATGGGCCTCGAGCTCGACCTCCCCGAGATGGCCGAGTCGATCTGGGCGTCGGCCCAGGTCTGCTACCGCAAGAACGACCGCATGGCGTCGGGGCTCGGCGTGAAGTTCGTCGGCATGGCCCGCAGCCACGCCCGCATGCTGCGCGACCTGTGCATCGAGACGCGGCGCCGCAGCCTCGGCTCGCTGCTGGCGCGCATCCGGGCGTAACTCTCGACGAGCACCCCGCCGCCGGAGCGGCTAGAATCGCTGCCTGATGCGGCGCCTCCGAGCTGTCATGGCACTCACCCTCGCGGTGATGCCGGCCACGCACCTGGTCTCGCCGGTCGCCCGGGCGCAGCCGGCCGGCGACTGGGGGGTCAAGCGCGATCCGTTCAACCCGACCGACATCGCGCGCTACAAGGCGATCCTCCAGGCGAGCCCGCACGACGCCGGCGCGCTCGCCAAGCTGCTCGAGCTCTACCGCCGCTACCGGACGATCGACCTGCTCAAGGGCGAGTACACCCAGCGGCTGACCGCCTCGCCCGACGACACCTCGGCGACGATCGTCCTGGCCCGGCTCGACAAGGCCACCGGCGACGACGCGCGCGCGCTCGAGCTGTTCCAGCGCGCCGTGAGCAAGAAGCCCGACGACGCCGCGGTCTGGATCCTGATCGGCGAGCTGCAAAAGGCCGCGAGCAAGCCCAAGGACGCGCGCGCCGCGTACGACCAGGCGCTGGCCCACGCGTCGGCCAAGGACACCCGGCGCAAGGCGCTGCGCGCGCTCGCCGATCTGGCGCTCGCGACCGGCGACAACGACGCCGCCAATGCCTACTTCCAGCAGTTCCTCGAGCTCGATCCCAGTAACGCCCAGCTGTGGATCGAGCGCGGCGACGCCATGCTCGCCGCCGGCAAGCGCGACGTCGCGCTCGACAGCTACACCTCGGCCGAGAAGCTGCTCGGCAGCGACCCCGCCAAGCGGGTCGAGGTCGTCGCCCGGCGCGGCCAGGCGCTCGAGGGCCTGGGCAAGGACGACGAGGCCGTCGGCGAGTACCGCCGGGCGATCAAGCTCGCGCCCAAGGGCTACTACCTCGAGGTCGAGCTCACCGGCCGGATCGTCGACATCTACCGCCGCAAGCAGGGCCTGCCGCAGCTGCTCGCGCTGTACGAGAAGGAGTGGCCCGAGGCCGGGCGCGGCCACTTCGAGTGGGACACGCTCGGCAAGCTGTACGAGGAGACCGGCGCGCAGGACAAGGCGATCGCGGCGCTCAAGCGCGCGGTGGCCAAGGCGCCGTGGGAGCTCGAGACCCAGCGCCGGCTGATCCAGCTGCTCGAGAACTCGGGGCGCGACGACGAGGCGCTCGTCGCGTACGAGGCCGTGGTCCGCGCGGCGCCGGGCGACGCCCGGTTCCAGCTCGACCTCGCCGAGCGCTACTGGCGGCGCGGCCAGGAGAAGAAAGGCCTCGACACCCTGGTCCGCCTCGAGCAGCGGTTCCCGCAGGACACCGGCGTGCTGGCGGCGATCGCCGATCTCTACATGCGCTGGGGCAAGGAAGACCTGGCGATCGTCGAGTACGAGCGGCTGGCCAAGCTCGAGCCCGACGATCCGACCCACCTGGTCACGCTCGGCGAGCAGTACTGGACCAAGAACGACAAGCCCCGGGCGCTCGCGACCTGGAAGCGGCTGATCGCCGGCGGCAAGGCGTCGGGCTTCGCCAAGCTGGGCGAGGTCCTGGCCGAGCACGGCCAGGCCGCCGAGGCCCGCGCCAACTTCGA
>DASWOO010001365.1:0-1638 GCA_036404335.1 Kofleriaceae bacterium | reverse complement strand
GGGTCCGAGAGGTTCCCGGCGGTGGCGTCGAACTCGAAGTGCTGGTGACAGCCGGCGGCGGGCTGTTCGTCAGCGGCCTGCGCGGCCGGCTCGGCCTGCGCCGCCTGCGAGGTGGCCGGCTCGGCCTGCGAGGTGGCCGGCTCCGAGGCCGCCGGCGCTTCGCCCGGCTCGCCCGGCTCCGCCATGCAACCGGTGGCCGCCACGGCCGCCGCGATCAAGATCAGACCCGAACAGTTACGCACAAGCTTCATGACAACTCCCATCCTTGGGTTTCGCGCACACTCGACCTGTCGAGTGGTGCCAGGTGGCAAATTACATAAGATCCGACTCGGACTCCATCGGATCTCCGTGAGCCGCGGGACGAAAGTCACGCGGCGTGCGGGCGCGCCGCCCTGCACACAGATTGCTACAGTCCGGCGCATGACGCTCACGCTGTATGTCGGTAGCAAGCGGTATTCGTCGTGGTCCCTGCGGCCCTACATCGCGCTGGTCCAGAGCGGGCTGGCGTTCGAAGCCCCGACGATCCTGCTCGATCAGCCCGGCAGCAAGGCCGAGATCGCCAAGGTCGGTCCGGCCGGTCGGGTGCCGGTGCTGCACCACGGCGAGCTCGTGATCTGGGACTCGCTGGCGATCTGCGAGTACGTCGCCGAGCTCGCGCCCGACGCCGGGCTGTGGCCCGCCGACCGGGCCGATCGCGCCCGGGCCCGGTCGATCTGCGCCGAGATGCACAGCGGGTTCGCCGCGCTGCGCACCCACATGTCGATGGACGTGCTGGCCGACCGCCGCGGCCAGGGCCACACGCCCGAGGCGCTGGCCGACGTGCGCCGGATCATCGCGATCTGGCACGACGCGCTCGCCCGCAGCGGCGGGCCGTTCCTGTTCGGCCGGCCGACGATCGCCGACGCGTTCTACGCGCCGGTCACCCAGCGGTTCACCGTCTACGGCGTCGAGCTCGACCCGACGAGCCAGGCCTACGTCACCGCGGTGACCGCGCTGCCCGCGATGCAGGCCTGGCTGCGCGACGCGGCGGCCGAGTCCCCGAGCCGCTAGCGCAGCCGGGACGAGGCGCCGTTATCGAGGATGTTGATCTCGCAGCCCTGCGGCTCGGGCGGCATCGGCCCGAACACCGAGTTGTCCTCCTCGATGTTGTCCCAGGCGCCGTTGTCCTCGACGTTGAGCAGGTCGGCCCAGCTGTCCTTGGGGACCGAGTGGTCGAGCACGGTCAGCGACGACATGATGTGGACGCCGACCTCCTTGTCGGCCTCGTACATCTGCTCGATCGTGTTGTGCAGCGGCACGGCGATCACCGGCAGGACGTCCTTGCCGGTGCGATGGGTGGCGTAGGCGAGGTCGAAGATCGACTCGAGCTGCATGCCGAGCTCGAGCCGCCACCAGATGTAGTTCTTGTGGGCGGCGTTCTGCTCCTGGACCTTGCGGATCTTCTCGCGCACCGGCGGCAACACCTCGGTGCGGACCTTCTCGCGGACCTTGTCGCGGGCCTCGAGCTTGGCCTTGACGTCCTCGACCGCGCCGTCGTCGAGCTTGACCAGCGGCTTGTCCGCGTCGAGCCAGGCGCGGACCGCGGCGCGCGCGTTCTCGGGCAGGTCGGGGTCGCCCTCGAGGACCTTGAGCTGGGTC
>DASWOO010001364.1:0-2217 GCA_036404335.1 Kofleriaceae bacterium | reverse complement strand
ATCGAGCACCCGGCCAAGTGCCGGTCGATCACGTCGATCATGTCGACGCCCGGCGCGCGGCGCTACCTGCCCAAGCCCGCGGCGCTGCTCGCGCTGTTCCGGATGATGCCGAAGTCGGCCGAAGAGGCCGGGCGGCAGCTCGAGCAGACGTTCAAGATCATCGGCAGCAAGGCGTGGCCGTTCGACGGCGAGCGGCTGCGCGAGCTCGGCGAGCTGTCCTACGCGCGCGGGCTGTCGCCGCGCGGGTTCCTGCGGCAGTTCGCGGCGGTGCTCGCCTCGGGCGACCGCCGGCCGGGGCTGCGCAAGACCCGCGTGCCGGCGCTGATCGTCCACGGCAGCAGCGACCCGATGTTCCCGATCCGCGCCGGCCGCGACCTCGCCCGGATGATGCCGGACGCGACCTGGCTGCCGATCGCCGGCATGGGCCACGATCTCCCGCGCCCGCTGTGGCCGACCCTGGTCGCGGCGATCGCCCGCCACGCCGCGCGCGCCGAGGGCCGGTCTGCGGCGTGAGCCGGTGCACGACCGACCTCGACTGGTGTAGTGTGGTGCCACCACGCCCGGGTGGTGGAACTGGTAGACACAAGGGACTTAAAATCCCTAGGGCCTGACGGCTCGTGCCGGTTCGATTCCGGCCCCGGGCACTGGAGCAGTCGCCGTGCTAAGAAGCCGGCGTGACGCGATACGAGCTGTTTCGCAAGCGGATCGCGCCGATCGCGTTCTTCCTCGCCATCGGGCTGATCGTGCGCGACAGCTGCCAGAAGGAGCAGCGCACGCACAGCGCGATCGAGCTGACGTTCGGCGCGCAGAAGCCGCGGGTCCGGGCGGTCGACGTCGACGTCGTGGTCGGCGGCCAGATCCTGGCGACGTTCCGGCGCGCGGCGATGCCCGGCGCGATGATCGGCCCGTGCCGGTTCCCGGCGTCGCTGCCCGACGAGGACGGCGAGCTCGAGATCGACGTCGACCTCGGCGGCGCGCACCAGCAGCTGACCAAGCACTTCCGCGCCATCGAGGGCGGGACCGTGGTGATCTCGATCAGCGACGATGATCTGCCGGCGCCGCCGGCTCAGCCCGCGACCCAGCCGCCGGCCAGCACGCGATCGCCGTCGTAGATCACGGCGGCCTGGCCCGGCGCGGCGACCGTCGGCTCGGCGAGCGTGACCACGGCGCGATCGGTATCGACGCGGATCTCGGCGGCGATCGGCGCGCCGCGGTGGCGGACCTGGACGTGGGCCGACAGCGCCGGGCGGGGCGGGGCGAGCCAGCGCAGATCGCGGATCACCAGATCGCGGCGCTCGGCGGCGGCGCGCGGGCCGACCCGGACCTCGGCGCGCGCCGGATCGACCGCGGTGACGTACAGCTTGTCCTTGGTGGTCAGGTTGCCCAGGCCCCGGTGCTGGCCCAGCGTGAAGTTGTGCACACCCTGGTGCTGGCCGAGCACGGCACCGCCGGGCCCGACGATCGCGCCCGGCCCGGGCATCTGCCGGCCGCGGCGCAGCGCCTGCGCCGACACGAACCCGGCGTAATCGCCATCGGGCACGAAGCAGATCTCCTGCGACTCGGGCTTCACCGCGTTGGGCAGGCCGAGCCGCACCGCGTGCGCGCGGACCTCGTCCTTGGTCAGCCCGCCGAGCGGGAACTGCACGCTGGCGAGCTCGGCCGCCGGCATCGAGAACAGGAAGTACGACTGATCCTTGCCCGCGTCGCGGCCGCGCAGCAGCGCGTGCTCGTCGTCGCGCGCCACGATCTGCGCGTAGTGACCGGTGACCAGGACGTCGGCGCCGATCGCCCGCGCGCGGTCGAGCAGCGGCGTGAACTTGATGTGCTGGTTGCACTTCACGCACGGGTTCGGGGTCTCGCCGCCTAGGTAGGCGTCGACGAAGTCGTCGATGACCTGCGCGGCGAACTCGGCCGCGAGGTCGACCACGTAGTGCGGGATACCCAGGTGCGCGCACACCGCGCGCGCGTCCTCGACGTCGCGCGGTCCGCAGCACCGGCCGCCCGAGGACGCCGCGGTGCCGCGCGCGTCGTACAGCCGCATCGTCATGCCGACCACGTCGTGGCCCTGCTCGACTAGCAACGCGGCGGCCGCGGCGCTGTCGACCCCGCCCGACAGGGCAGCGACGACGAGCGGACGGGCAGGCGAGGTGGACATGAGCAGATCGCGCAGGCTCGCGCCTGCGCCGCGGATAGCGTAGATAGCATGTGACATGTCGG
>DASWOO010001363.1:0-10107 GCA_036404335.1 Kofleriaceae bacterium | reverse complement strand
CCCTCGACGTTCGAGGCCTTCTTGAAGTTCTTGATGCTGCGGCCGAGCGCGTCGCCGATACCCGGGAGCTTGTTGGCTCCGAACACGACGAGGACGATGAGAAGAATAATGATGAGCTCGCCCATTCCGGGCATGGGACTCTCCTAAGTGGCTGGAGCGCAGACTAGCACTCTTTGTACAGTGAGTCGTGCTCGACCTACACCCGCGCCAAAACCAAGCCTGAAAACTTGGTGAAGCCTCGTCGTGGCGCCTATGTTCCGTGGCATGCGCGATGCCCTCCTGCGAGCAGCCATCAGCTGCAGCCTCGTGCTGTGCGTGGATGTGTATGCGACGGCACATGCCGATCCGCTAGACGCGTCGATCCATGCCGGCGCCCAGTCGGTCCCGCCGGTCCACGCCGGCGAGCCCGTGCTGCATCAGCAGCTGGACGGCCGGCAGTCGATCCGCGGCTGCGGCGTCGATGATCACTGCGTCCGGCCGGGCGACCTGCTGCACGAGTTCGAGCTCGAGGCGTTCCCGGCGCCGGGCTCGAACCCGTGGCTCGACGAGCGCACCCCGCCGAAGAGCCGGATCGAGCCGGGCAGCCCCCGGCTGGTCAAGCGGCCGAGCGAGCTGCGGCCCGACGCGCCGTGGCTCGACCAGGTCGAGCTGCCGGACCTGCCGATCAAGTGGTCGCAGACCCTGGTCGACTACCTGGTGTTCTACAAGAACGACCCGCGCGGCCGGTCGATCATGGAGAGCTGGCTCGTCGCCCAGGGCCGCTACCGCGACATGATCCTGCAGCACCTGCGCAAGGCGCACCTGCCCGAGGACCTGCTGTACGTCGCGATGATCGAGTCGGGCTACGACCCGGGCGACTTCTCGTCGGCCGGCGCGCTCGGGCTCTGGCAGTTCATGCCCGAGGGCGGCCGGATCTACGGCCTGCGCGAGGACCGCTGGGTCGACGAGCGGCGCGATCCGCTGCGCTCGACGATCGCGCAGATGGACTACTTCGCCGACCTGCACCAGCGGTTCGCCGACTGGCACATCGCGCTCGCCGCGTTCAACATGGGCTACGGCGCGATGCTGCGATCGATCGCGCGCTACAACACCAACGACTACTACCGGCTGTGCGAGTACGAGAACGGCATCCCGTGGGAGACCTGCCTGTACACGCCGAAGATCCTCGCCGCGGCGATCGTCGGCCATAACCGCGCGCTGTTCGGCTACGACAAGGTCAAGGCGGTCGCCCCCGAGGCCTGGGAAGAGGTCGCGGTGCCGGTCTCGGCGTCGCTGTCGGCGCTGGCGCGGATCGCCAACGCGAGCGAGGCCGAGCTCAAGCGGCTCAACCCGCAGCTGCGCCACGGCCGGACCCCGCCGGGCGAGGCCGGCTACGTCGTGCGCGTGCCGATGGGCAGTAAGGCCGAGACCCAGCGCCGGCTGGTCGAGCTCGAGTCGGACTGGAAGACCTACGACGCCTACGTGATCGCGCACGGCGAGCGGTTCGAGGACGTCGCGACCACGTTCGGCACCACGGTCGCCGCGCTGCGCAAGCTCAACGACGTCAGCCGCGACGCGGACATCGAGGGCGGCACCGTGCTGGTCGTGCCGCGGATCTCCGACGACCAGCGCGCGAAGAACAAGGCCAGGGCCCGGGCCAGCCTGCACGCGTCGGGCGTCGATCAGAAGGAGGGCGAGCAGCTGATCGTGCCGGTGCCCGACAAGACCGCGGTGGTCGCTGGCAAGCGCCGGGTGTTCTATCGCGTGGTCGGCGGCGACACGCTCAAGGACGTCGCCAAGGCGCTGGCGGTCAAGACCGACGACCTGGCGCAGTGGAACGGCCTCGACGGCGACGCGAACCTCCACCCGCGCATGGTGCTGATGGCGTGGGTCGCCCCGGAGTTCGACGCCGCCAAGCACGCGGTCAACCTGCTCGACGAGGCCGAGCTCCTGGTCGTCACCCGCGGCTCGCCCGAGCACATGGACCTCGCCGAGGCCCGCATGGGCCGGGTCCGCACCGAGTACATCGCCTCCGGCAAGGAGAAGCTCGCCGAGGTCGCGCGCAAGTTCGGCATGGGCTCGCACGACCTCGCGCGGATCAACCGGATCTCGTACGACACCGTCCTGACCAAGGGCCAGACGATCATCGTCTACCAGGTCTCCGACCCGAGCCGGTCCAAGCGCGCCGACGAGCAATGGCGCAAGACCCCGCGCGGCCGCCGCGGCAAGGTCGCCGGCGATCGCGCCGCGCGCACCGCCAGCGCGCACGCCGACGTCGACGATCCCGAGCCCGACGACGACTCCGACCGCAAGAAGCCCGCGTCCGGCGAAAGTTCGGCGCACGACGCCGACGCGTCGGCCGCGGACGCCGCCGGCCCCGTGACCAATCCGTCACAGGTCCGCTAGCGCATTTGCCAGCGCTCCGAGGCGAGGCTTATCGTCCGCCCCGATGATCGCCCGCGCCTCGCTCGCCCTCCTGATCACGCTGACCGCCTGCAGCAGCGGTGATGACACCAACGCCGGCACGCCGATCGACGCCGCGGTCGCCATCGACGCCCCGACCAACACCAACGCCGTCCAGCCGGTCACGCCGTGCCCGGCGAACGTCGCGCTCACCGTGACGTCTCGTGCGAGCGAGTACGTGTTCGCGCCCGACGCAACCACTCACACGATCGCGGTCGGCGACGTCGTCCACTTCATGCTCGCATCGATTCACAACGCCGTACCCAAGAACGGCGTTCCAAGCGATCCGGGGCTCAACGTCGGCTTTGGTGGCGACGCCTGCGTCAAGTTCACCAAGGCCGGCTCGTTCACGTTCGCCTGCTCCGCACACGGCTTCAGCGGCACGATCACCGTTCAGTAGACTATGATCGGGTGATGAAGCTACGGAGCGCGATGGTGATGGTCGTGGTGTGGGGTGGATGCACGAAAACCAACCCCAGTTCGATCTGTCACGACGGCGCTTGTACGGATCCAGAGCACGCGTTCTGCGACATCGACGGAGCTTTGAGCGGCGAACCAGGTGCTTGTATAACCGTCGCGTGCGCGCCCGGCGAGCTCCAGGGCTGTCGCAATCACAACGCGCTCGTTTGCAACAGCGCCGGCAATTCCTACGACGAGCAGCTGTGCGCAAGTGGCTGTGTCGATGCTCTCGGCTGTCTGCCGTTCCTGCCGTCGAATGGCCTGGCCGCCACGCTCGTCGACGCGCAGCACGAGGCAGACGCAATCTGGCCGTCGGGGATCCGGGTCGACACCGACACCGGAATCGTGCAGGACGCGCATGGCACGCCGATCATCATCAAATCGGCGCTGGTGGCGCAGGTCGGTGCTCCGAGCGTTCGCGTCTTCGAAGCCAGATCATTTTCGATCGCCGATGTGACGATCACCGGTTCACTCTCGATAGCGATGGTGGCCGTCGGGACGATCTCGATCGCCGGCTTGATGTCAGCCAGGGCGCACGGGTCCGTCGGTGGTCCAGGAGCACAGACCACGGGGCCCTGTAAGGGTGGCGATTTTCGGCAGGCTTCACCGGGCGGATGCACGGGCGGACCTCCTCGCGCCTTCGGGTCTGGCGGCGGCGGGAACTATCAGCGTGGAGGATTCGGGGCACCCACATTCACGACCGATGTCACGGCACAGGAAAATGGTGGTCTCCCGACGACGGGTTACAGCCCGTTACTCGGCGGCTGCGAGGGCGGCTCGCAGATCGACTACCTCGATGGCTCGAAGATTGACTACCGTGGGGGTGGCGGCGGTGGTGCGTTGCAGCTGGTGTCGTTGACGCAGATCGTGTTGACGTCTGGTGGTCGGATCGACCTCGGCGGCGGCGGCGGCGAATCATCGTCAGGGGGCGGCTCCGGTGGGACGCTCATCTTGGAGGCGCCGCAAGTGTCCTTGAGCGGAGATGGAACCGGCATCACGGCTAACGGCGGAGCGGGTGGCGGCTGTGCGATGACCGGACCCGATGCGACGTCGGACCTGACGCCTGCGCATGGACCATCGTGCGCGAACTACTTCGGCGGCGATGGAGGAACGGGCGCTGCTGCGTCTGGCAACGCGTGTCGTGGCGCTCCAGGCACGTGTCTCGGAGATATGTGCCCGGTCACCTATGGTGGTGGCGGTGGCTCAGTGGGGCGAGCGCGGATCGGAACGCACGACGGTACGTATATGATGACGGGCAACCCAGCGCTCAGCGTTCACCTTGACACGGCGACCCTGGTACCGGCCCCGTAGTTGACCGGTACGGCAGATCCGAGCAAGGTGGGGGCGAGTTGGATTCGAACCAACGTATCCAGCTTGCACAGCTGGTGTGTCAACCTCTGCACGACCGCCCCCGGTGCAGGATATCGCCGCGACAGTGCTCGGGCTACGGCCCCGGGGGAAAAGATAGCGCGCGGAGGGCCGCGAGGGCGACGCCGGCGGCGCTGCGGGTCTCGGCGGCGTAGGCGGGGCGGCCGGTGATCGCGGCGAGCACCGGGATCGCGAAGCGGGCGGTGGGGCCGAGCGCGACGAGCGCGCGGGCGATGGCGAGCTTGGGCGCGGTCCGGTCGACGCGCAGCCGGCGAAGCAGGATCGCGCCGAAGGCCGCGGCGCGCGGGCCGAGCTGTTCGATCCGCGCGAGCGCGGGATCGCGGAGCGCGGGCTCGGGGACGAGCAGGGCGCGGCCGAGCGCGGCGCGGCCGGCGGGGGTCTCGGGCTCGGCGGTGGCGGCGGCGCGGGCGAGCTGCTCGCGCGCCGTGACGCTGCGCTCGGGCAGCGGCCAGTTCGACGAGCCGTCGTGGACGCACAGGCGCAGCGCGGGATAGCGCGCGACCATGCGGTCGATCATCGGCAGCTGCGACGTCCACGCCCGGTTCGGCGGGCCGCCGCCGCCGTACACCTCGATCTCCTCGAGCGGCGGCGGGCTGGCGGCGTGCTCGAGCATCGCCAGCGTCGGGTAGCGTGCGGCGACGCGGAGCTCGATCCGGCGCAGCTCGGCGGTGATCGGCGCGTCGAGCGCGGGCGCGACCAGATCGGATGGCTCGCGGCCCAGCACCACGGCGCAGCGGACCAGGTCGATCCGCAGGCCGTAGAGCTGGCCGGCCCGCCAGTCGAGCTCGAGGGCGCGGGGCACGCGGGCGATCGGCTCGAGCGGCCCGAGCAGGGCGGCGGCGTGGGCGAGGGCGTGATCGAGCGCGGCCTTGTGCAGCGCGCGGCGGCGGGCCGGATCGGCGTCCCGCGCGTGCTCGAGCGCGATCAGCGTGCCGCGCGGGTCGCCCGCGGCCTCGAGCTGATCGGCCCAGACGCGCAGCGCCGCGCGCTCGTCGGCCGAGGGCGTGACGTCGAGCGAGCGGCGGGCGAGGGCTTCGTAATCGATCATCGTGGGGCCGGCCGGATTCGAACCGACGTGCTCCGGCTTGGCCAGCGGGTGCGACAACCTCTGCGCTACGGCCCCGGTGTCACAGCCGAGCATATCGCGTTGCGCGCGGCGCCGCGAGCCGGCACAGTGCGCGGTGGTGGACCAGCCAGAGACCCCCTTCGCGCTGCTCGGCGGGGCCGACCAGGTGCGCGCGCTCGTCGAGCGGTTCTACGATCACATGGGCGCGCACGAGCCGGCGCTGGCCGCGCTGCACCGGCGGACGCCCGACGGCGCGATCGATCGCGGCTCGCGCGATCGGTTCGCGCTGTTCCTGATCGGCTGGCTCGGCGGGCCGCAGGACTACATCGCCCAGCACGGCCACCCGCGGCTCGGCATGCGCCACGGCCGGCTGCCGGTCGACCTGGCGATGCGCGACGCCTGGCTGCGATCGATGACCGCGGCGATGGACGCCGGGCAGATCACCGGCCGGATCCGCGCGTACCTCGACGCCCGGTTCGCCGAGGTCGGCGACTTCCTGCGCAACACGCCCGGATGACCGCGGGCGTGGCGAACGATCCGGTGAGCCCCGACGCGATCGCCGCGTGCCTCGCGACGCTCGACGCGCTGCGCGCGCTCGACGCCGACGACCCCCGGGTGATCGCGGTCGATCGCGCCGCGGCCCACCTGCGCAAGGCGGCCCGCAAGGTCCGGCGCGCGGCCCGCCGCGAGGTGCGCGGCCAGGCCGATCGCGCGCTCGCGGCCGGCTCGGCGCGGCCGGCGGCGTACTTCGCGATCGCGCCCGCCGCGCCGGACCGGTCGCGGATCACGCACACCACGCAGCGCTGCTACGTGTGCAAGCAGCGCTACCGCGAGCTGCACGGCTTCTATCACCTGCTGTGCCCCGACTGCGGCGCGCGCCACTTCGCGGCCCGGTCGGACACCGCGGACCTGACCGGCCGGCGCGCGCTGGTCACCGGCGGACGGATCAAGATCGGCTTCGAGCTCGCGCGCAAGCTGGCCGCGGCCGGCGCCGAGGTCAGCGTCACGACCCGGTTCCCGGCCGACGCCCGGCGGCGGTTCGCCGAGGCCGAGCTCGCCGACCGGGTCGAGGTGATCGGCCTGGACTTCCGCGACCTGCGCGGCGTGCTGGCGTGGATCGACGGCGAGCTCGGCCGCGGCCGGCCGCTCGACATCCTGATCAACAACGCGGCGCAGACCGTGCGCCGCCCGGCGGCCTACGACGCGCCGCTGCTCGCCGCCGAGCGCGCGGCGCTCGCGCGGCCCCCCGGCCCGGCGCCCGCGCCCGAGGCCGCGCTGATGTTCCCCGGCGAGCTCGACCAGGAAGGCCAGCCGCTCGATCTGCGGCCGACGAACAGCTGGGTGCTCGGCGCCGAGGACGTCGAGCCGGTCGAGCTGGTCGAGGTCCACGCGATCAACGCGATCGCGCCGTTCCTGCTCGCCAGCCGGCTGCGCCCGCTGTTCACCCGCAGCCGATTCGCGGACCGCTACATCGTCAACGTCTCGGCGATGGAGGGCGTGTTCGCCTACCGCAACAAGCAGCCCCGCCACCCGCACACCAACATGGCCAAGGCCGCGCTCAACATGTTCACGCGGACCTCCGCGGCCGACTACGCGCGCGACGGCATCTACATGAACAGCGTCGACACCGGCTGGATCACGCAGGAGAACCCGTGGCCCAAGAAGCAGCGGCTCGACGCGGCCGGGTTCTGCCCGCCGCTCGACCTCGTCGACGGCGCCGCCCGGGTGCTCGCGCCGGTGTTCCGCGGGGTGCGCGGCGCGCCGGTCGCGGGGCTGCTGTTCAAGGACTACGAGCCCGCGGCGTGGTGAGCCGGTCATGACCACGCGGACGCACTGCCCGGCGGTCGCGGTGCCGGCGGTCGAGCCGTGCGACCCCGGCGAGCTGAGCCCGCTCGTCGACTGGCTCGCGCGCGGCGAGCCGGCGACCGAGACCCTGGCGTTCCCGCGCGGCACCGTGCTCGCCGACGGCCGCCTGGACCTGTGCAAGCAGGCGCTCGGCCCGGACGGCGCGCAGCGGGTGCTCGCGGCGCTGCGCGGCCACCCCGGGATCCGGTCGATCCTGCTGGGCACCGGCGCGATCGGCAACCAGGGCGCGGCCGCGGTCGCCGAGGCGCTCGACGGCGGCGCCCGGCTCGACACCGTGTACCTCGGCTGCAACCGGATCGACGAGGCCGGCGTGGCGGTGCTCGGCGACGCGGTCGCGCGCCGCGGGGTCGACGCGCTGTGGCTCAAGCGCAATCCGCTCGGCGTCGCCGGCGCGCGGCGGATCGCGGCGCTGGTCGCCGGCGGCGCGGGGCCGCGGGTGCTCGACCTGTTCAACTGCGAGCTCGATGACCCGGGCGTGGCGATCGTCGCCGAGGCGCTCGCGTCGCCGGGGTCGCGGGTCGAGCACGTCTACCTCGGCGGCAACGCGGCCGGGGCGCCCGCCGCCGCCGCCCTGGGCGCCATGCTCGCCGTGACCCCGCGGCTGCGCAGCCTGCAGCTGTCCGCCAGCCGGCTCGGCGACGACGGCGCCGCCGCGCTCGCCGCCGGCCTGGCCCGCAACGGCTCGCTCGACGAGCTCGGCCTGGCGTGCAACGCGATCGGCGCGCGCGGCGCGGCGGCGCTGGCCGGCGCGCTGGCCGGGCACCCGCGGCTGGTCGAGCTCGACCTCGGCTCGGTGACCAGCGCCCGCGCGCTCGGCGAGCCGTCGAACCAGCTGGGCGACGCCGGCGCGCTCGCCCTGGCGCCGCTGCTCGCCGCCGATCCGCCGCTGCGCGTGCTCGACCTGCACGACAACATGATCCGCTCGCACGGCGGCATGGCGCTCTGGCGCGCCCTGGCCGGCAACCACCAGCTGCGCGAGCTCCGGCTCGGTCGGTTCGTGGCCCGGTCGATCAAGCGCCGGCTGCGCGAGCTGCTCGCCGGCCGCGGCCCCGCGCTGCCGGGGATGCCGCACCACGTGGCGATGATCCAGAGCGTCTATCGCAGCCCGAGACGTTAGATCTCCGAGACGTTGATCACGCCTTGTCGCGGCGGCTTGACGGGGCAGGGTGCCTCGGCAGATTGTGGTCATTGTGAATAAATCCGCCTGGTCGTTACGCGTCCTGAGCCTCGCGCTGTGGAGCGTGGCGAGCTGCGGCTCGGGCCAGAGCAGCAACGGTCTCCCCGATGGTCCGCCGCTGGTCGACAGCGCGGTCCCCGACGCGCCGCGCGACGGCGAGGTCTCGCGGCTCGACGCGGCCGCGCCCGACGCCGCGGTCCTCGACGCCTACCTGCCCGACGCGTACATCCCCGACGCCTACGTCGCGGATGCCTATGTCCCCGACGCGTACATCCCCGACGCCGCGGTCGCCGACGCGGCGCTGCCGGACAGCTCGCTGCCCGACGCGGCGCTGCCCGACGCGGCGTTGCCCGACGCGGCGATGCCGATCGACGCCGCGATCCCGCTCGACGCGCCGGCCTCCGACGCCGGCACGACCCCGGCCTCGCACCTGCGCCTGGTCGCCGGCAACCTGACCAGCGGCAACAACCAGGCCTACCTGACCCCGGGCATCCACATCTTCAAGGCGCTCGACCCCGACGTCGCGATGATCCAGGAGTTCAACGTCGGCGGGAGCTCCACGTCCGAGATCCGGACGTTCATCGACCAGGCGTTCGGCCCCGAGTACAACTTCGCCCGCGGCACCCCGACCGGCTCGGGCCAGATCCCCAACGGCATCGTCAGCCGCTACCCGATCCTCGCCAGCGGCAACTGGATCGACACCGAGGTCGCCAACCGCACCTTCCTCTGGGCGCAGATCGACATCCCCGGGCCGATCGACCTCTACGCGATCAGCGTCCACCTGCTGAGCTCGAGCTCGGCCGAGCGCAACATCCAGGCGGGCGAGCTGGTCCAGCACATCCAGGCGCTGCCGGCCGGCGCGTACGTCGTGCTCGGCGGCGACTTCAACACCGACTCGCGCAGCGAGGGCTGCGTCCAGCGGCTGTCGTCGGTGCTGGTCACCGGCTCGCCGTGGCCGGTCGATCAGAACGGCGAGGGCAACACCAACGCCAACCGCAACAAGCCCTACGACTGGGTCCTGACCAGCAGCAACCTCGACGCGCTCGCGGCCCCGACGGTGATCGGCAGCCGGACGTTCGCCCACGGCTTCGTCGCCGACACCCGGGTCTACACCCCGATCACCGACCTCGCGCCGGCGCTCGCCAGCGACAGCGCCGCGCCCAACATGCAGCACATGGGCGTCGCCCGCGACTTCCAGCTGTCGGGCACAACCACCACGCCGAGCCTCCACGTCACCTCGCCCAACGGCGGCGAGACCTGGGGCGCCAGCACCAGCGAGCTCGTCACCTGGACCTCGACCGGCGTCGCCAGCGTCAAGGTCGAGCTCACCACCGACGGCACCAACTATTCGACGCTGTCGGCGTCGACGTCCGCCGCCGCCGGCCAGCTGGCGATCACCGCGCCGGCCACGGCGACCACGGCGGCGCGGGTCCGCGTGACGTCCACCACCGGCACGCCCGGCGACGTGTCCGACGCCGCGTTCACGATCACCACCGGCACGCCGCCGGCCGGCCACGTGTTCATCAACGAGGTCCTGGCCAACGAGCCGGGCTCGGACCCGGTCGGCGAGTTCGTCGAGCTGGTCAACAGCGGCACCGGCGATCAGGATCTCTCGGGCTGGACGATCTCCGACTCGATGCAGGTCCGCCACGTGTTCGCCGCCGGGACGGTGCTGCGCGCCGGCCAGGCGATCGCGGTGTTCGGCGGC
>DASWOO010001362.1:0-10418 GCA_036404335.1 Kofleriaceae bacterium | reverse complement strand
CACTGGAAGCAGCTGCTCGCCGACCTGCCGCCCGCGCTCGATCTGCCGATCGCGCGGCCGCGTCCGCCCGCCCAGACCTACGACGGCGCGACGCTGTCGTTCAGCATCGATCGCAGCACCGCCACCGGGCTGCGCACGATCATGGAGCTGGCCCAGGGCGAGGGCGCCACGCTGTTCATGGCGCTGCTCGGCGTGTACGCGGCGCTGCTCGGCCGCTACGGCCGGCGCGACGACGTGCTCGTCGGCTCGCCGATCGCCAACCGCGGCCGCACCGAGCTCGGCAGCCTGATCGGCTACTTCGCCAACACGCTGGCGCTGCGCGTCGACCTCTCGGGCGAGCCGTCGTTCCGCGAGCTGCTGCGCCGCGTGCGCGAGATGGCGTTCGGCGCGTTCTCGAACCAGGACCTGCCGTTCGAGAAGCTGATCGAGGAGCTGCGCATCGAGCGCGACCTGAGCCGCCCCGTGCTGTTCGACACCATGCTCATCCTGCAGAACGCGCCGATGTCGGCGCGCGACGTGGAGAGCCTGAAGATCGAGGCGATGCAGCTCGAGAAGGGCTCGGCCCAGTTCGACATGAGCTGGTACTTCACCGAGAGCGACACGGCCCTCGCCTGCACGGTCGAGTACAACACCAGCCTGTTCACGGCGGCGGCGATCGAGCGGCTGGCCGAGCACTTCCGGCTGCTGCTGACCCGCGTGGCGGCGCAACCCGATCTGCCGATCTCGTCGCACTCGCTGCTCACGCCGCGCGAGGCGCGCGAGCTCACGGTGCTCGACAGCCCCGCCCCGGCCCCGGCGCCGGGGCGGACGCCGGGCGAGGCCTCGGTGCACGCGCTGGTCGCCGCCCAGGCGCGGCGCACGCCCGACGCGGTCGCGCTGGTAGACCAGACCCGGTCCGTCACCTACCGCGCGCTCGAGGAGCGCGCCAACCAGTGGGCCCACCGCCTGCGCGCGCTCGGCGCCGGACGCGAGACCCGCATCGGCATCTGCCTGCCGCGCACCACCGAGATCGTGGCCGTCGTGCTCGGCGCCCTCAAGGCCCAGGCCACGTTCGTGCCGCTCGACCCGGCGTACCCGACCGAGCGCCTGAACCTGATCCTCGATCAGGCGCGCCCGGCGATCGTCGTGGCCGAGGCGCGCGACGGGCTGCGCCTGCCCCCGGGCACGCGCCTCGTCGACGTGCAGGGCGCGGAGCTCGACGCCTGCCCCACGGCCGATCCGCAGCTGCCGACGCTGCCGCGGCAGATCTCGCACATCCTCTACACGTCCGGCTCCACGGGCCGGCCCAAGGGCGTCGCGATCGAGCACCAGAGCGTCGTGGCGATGCTGGGCTGGGCCCACGCGGAGTACACGGCCGAGCACCTGCGCGCCGTGCTGTTCTCGACGTCGGTGTGCTTCGATCTGTCGATCTTCGAGCTGTTCGTGCCGCTCACCTGCGGCGGGCGCGTGGTGATCGTCGAGAACGTGCTCGAGCTGATGCGCCTGCCGGCCGACGCCGGCGTCACGCTGGTCAACAGCGTGCCCTCGGCCGTGTCCGAGCTGGTGCGCGCCGGCGCGCTGCCCGCGTCGGTACGCGTGGTCAACCTGGCCGGCGAGCCGCTGCCGGTGTCGCTGGTCGACGACCTGTTCCGCCGCCCGCACATCGAGCGCGTGCTCAACCTGTACGGGCCGACCGAGGACACCGTCTACTCGACGTTCGCCTCGCTCCCGCCCGGCGACAGCCACATCGGCCGGCCGGTCGCCGGCACCCAGGCCTACCTGCTGGACGAGCACCTGCAGCGCGTGCCCGTGGGCGTGGCCGGCGAGCTCTATCTCGCGGGCGCCGGCCTGGCGCGCGGCTACGCCGACCAGCCCGAGCTCACGGCGGAGCGCTTCGTGCCCGACCCGTACGGCCCGCGCGGCGCGCGGATGTACCGCACCGGCGACCTCGTCCGCCTGCGCGAGGACGGCAACCTCGCGTTCCTCGGCCGCGTCGACAACCAGGTCAAGCTGCGCGGCTTCCGCATCGAGCTGGGCGAGGTGGAGAGCGCCCTGCTCCGCGAGCCGGCGGTGCGCGACGCGGCGGTGATCGCCCGGGCGTCCGGCGCCGAGCGCGAGCTCGTGGCGTTCGTGATCGCCGCGGCCGACGCCCAGCCCGCCCAGGACGTGCAGCAGCACGTCTCCCACTGGCAGACCGTGTGGGACGAGACCTTCGAGGACCGCACGAGCGACACCGTCGGCTGGACCAGCAGCATCACCGGCCAGCCGATCCCCGGCGAGGACATGCGCGAGTTCTTCGGCGGGTTCGGCGCCCGGCTGCGCGCGCTGCCGCACCGCGCGGTGCTCGAGATCGGCTGCGGCAACGGCCAGATCCTCGAGCAGCTGGCCTCGACCTCGGCCTCGGCCGACGGCACCCAGCGCTACGTCGGCATCGACATCGCGGAGACCGCGCTCGCGCAGCTGCGCGACCGGTTCGGCGCGAGCTCCGCCGGCATGAGCATCGAGCTCGCGCGGCTCGCGGCCGACGGCATCACGGGCTTCGCGCCCGGCTCGTTCGACCTGGTGGTGGCGCACTCGGTGCTCCAGTACTGGCCGAGCCTCGAGTACGTGGTCGAGGTGCTGCGCGGCGCGATCGCCGCCGTGCGGCCCGGCGGGCACGTCGTGATCGGCGACGTGCGCAACCTGCGCTCCCTGCGCGAGCTGGCGACCGCCATCGTGCTGGCCGCGTCGCGGCCGGAGCGCGCGCTCGCCGACGTGCGCCAGGCCGTGGACGAGCGCGTGGCGCGCGAGGAGGAGCTGCTGCTCGATCCGCAGTTCTTCGTCGAGCTGGGCGCGACCCTGGGCGGCATCGCCGCGGTCGAGCTCCAGCTCAAGACCGGCACCGCGCGCAACGAGCTGACCCAGCACCGCTACGACGTGATCCTGCGCGTCGGCGAGGCCGCCGGGCCCGGCCGCGCCGTCGACTGGGTGGAGGCGCGCGACGCCTCGCTCAGCCTCGACGAGCTCGAGCAGCGGCTGCGCGGCGGGAGCACGGCGCTCGCGCTGCGCGGCGTGGCCG
The DNA here is from genome assembly GCA_036404335.1 of Kofleriaceae bacterium. Taxonomy (GTDB): domain Bacteria; phylum Myxococcota_A; class Polyangia; order Haliangiales; family Haliangiaceae; genus JABFXX01. Next base: position 7,381 of record DASWOO010001362.1, on the reverse strand, counting down.
ACGCGCGCCTCGCCGACGAGCTGGCGGCGGCGCGCCTGCTCGCGAGCCCCGACCTCGCGACCGTGGGCGACCTGCGCCGGCAGCTCGCGGAGCGCCCGCACACCGGCCTCGAGCCGGCGACGCTCTGGGAGCTGGGCCGCCGGACCGGGCGCGACGTGGAGGTGCGCCCGGCGCTCGAGGCCGGCCACTTCGACGTGGTGTTCGCGGCGCCGGGCGAGCGGACGCACGACCTGGCGCTGGGCAACCCGCTGCTGAGCACGGCCCGGCGCGCCAACCAGCCGCTCAACGTGGCGGCCATGCAGCGCGCGCGGCGCGAGCTGGGCGGCCAGCTGCGCGACGCGCTCCTCGAGCGCCTGCCCCGGCACTTCGTGCCCAGCGCGTTCGTGGTGGTGGAGTCCCTGCCGCGCAGCCCCAACGGCAAGCTCGACCGCGCCGCGCTGATCAAGATGGACGTCGAGCGCGCCCTGACCCGCGCGGTCTGGCGCGCGCCCGAGACCGACACCGAGCGCGCGCTGGCGGCGCTGTGGAGCGAGCTGCTCGGCGTGACGCGCGTGGGCGCGAACGACGACTTCTTCGAGCTGGGCGGGCACTCGCTGCTGATGGCGCGCCTGCTCCACAAGCTGGACGAGCAGTTCGGCATCAAGTTCCCGCTGCGCCGGCTGTTCGAGCTGCCCAGGCTCGCGGACTTCGCCGCCGAGATCGAACGCCTGCGCTCGGACGGCGGCGACGTCGGCCCGGCCCAGGCCATCGACTACGCGCTCGAGTCCACGCTGCCCGACGACATCCGCGCGGACGCGAGCCTCGCGGCGCCGCGCGAGGTGGCGCAGGACATCCTGCTCACCGGCGCGACCGGCTTCGTCGGCTGCTTCCTGGTCGACGAGCTGCTGCGCCGGACCCAGGCGACGCTGCACTGCATGGTCCGCGCGCGCAACGCCAGCGAGGGCCTCGATCGCCTGCGCGCGCGCCTGCGCCACTTCGGCCTGCACCACGCGGCCGAGAGCCCGCGGCTCGTGCCGGTGATCGGCGACCTCGCGCAGCCGCGCCTCGGCATGACCGAGGGCGCGTTCCAGCGCCTGGCGGAGCGGGTCGACGCGATCATCCACAACGGCGCGCTGGTCAACTTCATCTATCCCTACGAGGCGCTGCGGGCCACCAACGTGACCGGCACCGAGTGGATCCTGCGGCTCGCCACGCGGCACCGCCTCAAGCCCGTCCACTACGTGTCCACCCTGGGCGTGTTCGGCGGCCTCGGCGCCGGCGTGTTCGGCGAGGACCACGTGTTCGGCGAGATGTCGGCGCGCGGCGCCTACAGCCGCACCAAGTGGGTCGCCGAGCGGCTCATCGACCGGGCGCGCGAGCGCGGCGTCCCGGCCGCGGTCTACCGCCTCGGCACGATCAGCGGGCACAGCAAGACCGGCCTGGCCAACGACGGCGACTTCCTGTCGCGCCTGATCCGCGGCTGCATCCAGATGGGGATCGCCCCCGACGTCACGTTCTCCCAGGACATGACGCCCGTGGACTACGTGGCGCAGGCGATCGTCGAGCTGGCCTTCCGCTCGGGGCCGCAGACTGGCACCTTCCACCTCGTGAGTGCAGATCGTTTCCACTGGCCCGAGCTCGTCCGCTCGCTCTCGGGGCTCGGCCACCCCCTGCGCCTGGCGCCCGCCGACGAGTGGCTCGCCACGCTGCAGAAGGAGCTGGGGCGCGCCACCAAGAACCCGCTCGTGCCGCTCGTGCCGATGCTCGAGGGCGTGCTCGCGGACATCGGCGCGAGCGACGCGCTGGGCAGCGCCGCCGCGGGCGACGCCGGCACGATGGTGTTCGACACCGCGAGCACCGCCGCCGCGCTCGCCCACGCGGGGCTGCGCTGCCCGGCGCTCGATGCCCAGCTCCTGGGCACCTACTACGGACGCGCCACCCTCGCCGTGGCCCAGGGCAGCGGCGAGGCCTCGGCCCTCGAGGCGAGCTGACATGCGCCGCATCGTCATCGAGGAGACGACCCTGCGCGACGGCGAGCAGACGCCGGGCGTCAACTTCTTCATGGAGGACCGCCTGGAGATCGCGCACGCGCTGAGCGAGATCCTGACGGAGGACGACGTGCTCGACTCCGGCTTCCCGGCCGCGTCCGAGCTCGACGCCGCCGCGATCCACGCGCTCAAGAGCGTGAACAAGAAGCAGTTCATCCTGGCCACCGGCCGGATGCGCCAGGGCGACATCGACATCACGCGCGACACGCTGGCCGGCTGCGACAAGCGGCAGATGGCGCTGATCGTCCCGAGCTCCAAGCTGCATCGCGAGGAGAAGCTGGGGCTCAGCGATGACGCGCTGATCGACACCGCGACCAGCGCCGTGCGCTACGCGCGCCGGTTCTTCCCCACCGTGACGATCGGCATGGAGGACGCCACGCGCACCGAGCCCGAGTTCCTCGTCCGGCTCACCGACGCGCTGATCGAAGCCGGCGCCGGCGTGATCACCTACGCGGACACGGTCGGCGGTTGCGATCCCTGGTCCTACGGCGAGCTGTTCGCGATGCTGCGCCGGCGCGTGGCCAACATCGATCGCCTCGACGGCCTGGGCGCGCATTGCCACGACGACCTGGGGCTGGCGCTCGCCAACAGCCTGGCCGCCCTGCGCGCGGGCGCCAACCGGCTCGGCTGTGCGTTCAATGGCCTGGGCGAGCGGGCGGGCAACGCCGCCACCGAGGAAGTGCTGATGTGCTTCAAGCTGCACGACGCGCTGCCCAACCCGAACCGCGATCGCTACGGCTACGACAAGATCAAGGCGTGCAGCGAGCTGGTGGCGCGGCTGTCCGGCGTGGCCGTGCAGAAGCACAAGGCCGTGGTCGGCGAGCACTGCTTCGCGCACGAGTCGGGCATCCATCAGGACGGCCTGCTCAAGAACCCCAAGATGTACGAGGCCTACGACCCGCGCGTGATCGGCGTGCCCGGCCACACGTTCGTGCTCGGCAAGCAGTCGGGGCGGCGCGCGCTGGCGAGCCGCCTGACCGCGCTCGGCGTGAGCGTGGACGAAGGCAAGATGGACGATCTGTTCGCGCGCTTCAAGCGCATGGCCGAGCGCAAGAAGCAGATCGTCGACGCCGACCTGCTGGAGCTCCTGTCGTGAAGAACCCCAACCCCTGGGTCCTGCGCCGGCGGATCGTGCCCAGGCCGCGCCTGCGGCTGTTCCTGTTCGCCCACGGCGGCGGCGGGGCGGGCTCGTTTCTGGGCTGGGATGCGCGGTTCCCGGCGGACATCGAGCTGTGCTCGGTGCAGCTGCCCGGGCGCGAGGCGCGCTTCGCCGAGCCGCGGCACACCCGGCTCGACGCGCTCGTGGCGGCGGCGGCGCCGGCGCTGGCGCCGCTGACCGACGTGCCGTTCGCGATCTTCGGCCACAGCATGGGCTCGCTGGTCGGCTACGAGGTGTGCCGGCACTGGCGCAGCGCGGGGATCGCCCCGGCCTACTTCTTCGCCAGCGCGTACCCCGGTCCGCGCGTCGCCCGCCATCACGAGCCGGGCCTGCACACGCTCGGCAACGAGGCGCTGGTGCGCGAGATGCGGCGGCTCGGCGGCCTGCCCCGGGAGGTCGTCGAGGCGCCCGAGCTCCTGGAGCTGTGCCTGCCCGTGGTGCGCGCCGACTTCGAGGTGTGCGAGACCTGGCGGCCGATCCCCACGGCGGCGCTGAGCTGTCCGGTGCTGGCCGTGGCCGGCTACGACGACGCCTACGTCGACGGCGACGGGCTCGATGCCTGGCGCGACGAGACCACCGGCAAGTTCACGCGCGTGATGCTCGCGGGCGACCACTTCTATCACCTGAACGCGGCCACGCGCGGGCCGCTGCTCGACGTCCTCGTCGCCTCGCTCGACGCGGTGGCCGCGTGACGTCCCACTTCTCCCCAACGTCGTACCGGTCCTGAAAGAAGCCTGATCTCCATGAGCACTCGCGTTCGAACCCTCCTCAACCTCGCGTGGCCCATCGTGCTGGCGCGCGCCACCCAGGCCGTGATCGGCCTGTGCGACACGCTGATGGTCGCCTCGCTCGGCGAGGAAGCGCTCGCCGGTGCGTCCACCGGCGCCATGAACACCATCGCCGTGACCATCCTGCCGATGGGCACGGTGTTCATCGTCCAGAGCTTCGTCGCCCAGCTGCGCGGCCGCGGCGAGCTCGGCAGCGTGCGGCGCTTCGCCTGGTACGGCCTGTTGTTCGCGCTGCTCGCGGGCATCGGCGCCGCCGTGCTCCGGCCGTACGTGCCGGGCATCCTCGCGCACCTCGACACCTCGCCCGGCACGCACCGCGCGATGAGCGTGTACATGTCCGTGCGCCTGCTGAGCGTCGGCGCGGTGATCGGCACCGAGGCCCTCGGCAACTGGTACGGCGGCATGGGCAACACCCGCCTGCAGATGTTCTCGGGCATCGCGGCCATGGTGGCCAACGTGATCGGCTGCTACGTGCTGATCATGCCGCGCTTCGGCCTGCCCGGCTGGGGCGTGGCCGGCGCCGGCTGGGCGAGCGTGATCGCCAGCTGGCTCGGGTTCATGGTGGTGCTCGTGCCGTTCCTGATGGGCCACGGCTACGACCGCAGCCTGCCCGCCGGGCGCCTGCGCCTGCGCGAGTTCGGCCGCATGCTGCGGTTCGGCGTGCCCAACGGCGTGAACTGGCTGATCGAGTTCTCCGCGTTCACCGTGTTCCTCAACGTCGCGATCGCCCACCTCGGCACCACCGCGCTGGCGGGGATGAACGTGGTCATGCAGATCAACTCGATCGCGGCGATGCCGGCGTTCGGGCTGACCTCCGCGGGCTCGATCCTCGTGGCCGAGCGGCTGGGCCAGAAGGCCTACGACGAGGTCTGGCCCGTGGTCCGGCTCACCGGCCTCCTCGCCGGCGGCCTGATGATGGGCATGGGGATCCTCTACCTGCTCGTCCCGCGTGTGTTCCTGGTGGCGTTCGCGCCCGACGGCATGGCCGACGAGGCGTTCATGAGCGTCGGCGTCTCGATCCTGGCGCTCGCCGCGCTCTGGCAGGTGTTCGACGCGATCGGCATGACGCTGGGCGACGCCCTGCGCGCCGCGGGTGACACGACCTGGTGCATGGTCGCGCGCATGGTCGTGGGCTGGCTCCTGTTCGTGCCGCTGGCCTGGGCCGCCGCGTTCAAGATGGACGGCGGCGTGGTCCAGGTCGTGCTCGCCATGGTGGTCTACCTGGCGGTGCTGGCGGCCGTGCTCGTGTGGCGGTTCGCGTCCGGCCGCTGGCGCAACATCGATCTGGTCGGAAAGTCGGAGCCCCAGCTCCTGTGAATTCGCTGGTCGAAGTCCTCCGCGCGCACGCCGAGCGGCGGCCCACGCAGCTCGCGTTCACGTACCTGGCGCCCGACGGCAGCGTCGAGAGCCAGCTGACGTACGCCGAGCTCGATCGCCGCGCGCGCGGCGTGGCGGCCGAGCTGCAGCGCGAGGGCGACGTGCGCGGCGAGCGGGTGCTGATCATCCAGCCGCACGCGCTCGACTTCGTGACCGCGTTCTTCGGCGCGCTCTACGCCGGCGCGGTGGCCATGCCGGTGGTGCCGTCGCGCACCGCGCGGATGACGACGATGCTCGAGGCGCTGGTGGCCAACGGCGCGCCGAGCCTGGCGTCGGTCGACGAGAGCTTCCGGAGCAAGCTCGCGGGCCTGCCGGGCGCGGCCCACGTGCGGATCGTGCAGGGCGAGGGCGCGGCGGGGGCCGACGACTGGCGCGAGCCCGCGCTCGATCCAGCGAGCCTCGCGCTGCTCCAGTACACGTCGGGCTCGACGGGCCTGCCGCGCGGCGTGATGGTCACGCACGGCAACCTGCTGCACAACGAGCGGATGATGAGCCATGTCTTCCGCATGTCGGCGGAGACCCGGCTGGTCAGCTGGCTGCCGCTGTTTCACGACATGGGGCTGATCGGCAACGTGCTCCACGCCGCGTACGTCGGCAGCGAGTGCGTGCTGATGGCGCCCACGACGTTCTTGCAGTCGCCGGCGCGCTGGCTGCAGGCCATCACGCGCCACCGCGGGTTCTTCAGCGGCGCGCCGGACTTCGCCTACGCGCTGTGCGCCGACAAGGTGAGCGACGCCGAGCTGGCGCAGCTCGATCTGTCGTCGTGGAAGGTGGCCTACAACGGCGCCGAGCCGGTCCGCGCGGCCACGCTCGAGCGCTTCGCGCGCAGGTTCGCCCCCGCCGGGTTCGATCGCCGCGCGTTCTACCCGTGCTACGGGCTCGCCGAGGCCACGCTGTTCGTCAGCGGCGGCCTGCACCAGACGGCGCCGCGCACCCTGCGCGTCGTCTCGGCCGAGCTGCAGCGCGATGTCATCCGCCTCGCCGAGCGCGAGGACGAGGGCCAGCCGCTGGTCAGCTGCGGCCGGCTGTGGCACGAGCAGCGCGTGGTGATCGCGGAGGCGGGCTCCGGCCAGCCGCTGCCCGACGGCCGCGTCGGCGAGGTGTGGCTGAGCGGGCCCAGCATGGCGACCGGCTACTTCCGCAACCCCGACGCCAGCCGCGTCACGTTCGGCGCGCACCTGGCCAGCGGCGAGGGGCCGTTCCTGCGCACGGGCGACCTCGGCTTCCTGTTCGAGGGCGAGCTGTTCATCGCCGGCCGCTCCAAGGACATGGTGATCGTGCGCGGGCGCAACCACTACGCCCAGGATCTGGAGGCCACCGCCGAGGGCTGTGACGCCGGGTTGCGCGTGGGCGGCGGCGCGTGCTTCTCCGTCGACGACGAGGCGCAGGAGACGATCGTGCTCGTGCAGGAGGCGCCGCGCGCCGCCGATCACGGCTCGCTCGCCCGCGCGATCCGCCAGGCGATCTTCGCGCAGCACGAGGTGCACGTGGCGCGCATCGCCTTCGTGCCCGCCGGCGTGCTGCCGCGCACCTCCAGCGGCAAGGTGCAGCGCAGCACGTGCCGGGCCCGGCTCGCGGCCGGCGAGCTCCGGCTGCTGCACGACGACGACGCGCGGACCGCGGGCGGCGCGGCGGTGACCGCCGGCGGCGGGGCGGGGCCGCTCGACCAGGCGCGCGACCTCGTGGCCCGGGCGCTGCGCCTCGACGCGAGCGCGCTCGACGGCGACGTCCCGCTCGTCGCGCTCGGGCTCGACTCGCTCAGCGCCGCGGAGCTGCGCGGCCAGCTCGAGGCGCTGGGCGTCTCGGGCGTGGACTTCGCGGAGCTGCTGTCGACCGCCACGGTCGCGAGCCTCGGCGCGCTGCTGGCCACGCTCGCCCCGGCCGCCGTCGCGCCGCGGCCGCCGATTGCCGCGCCGTTACCGTCCGGGCCGTCCGGGCCGCCCGGGCCGTCCGGGCCGTCCGGGTCGTCCGGATCAGGGCGCACGCCTAGCGCGGCGCAGCGCCGGTTCTGGCTGCTCGAGCAGCTGTAG
>DASWOO010001361.1:0-5359 GCA_036404335.1 Kofleriaceae bacterium | reverse complement strand
GGCGGGCCCTTGGCGGGGCGGCGCGCGGCCGGGGCGCGTTGCTGGCTGGCGACCGCGTCGCGCGACAGATCGCGGGCGATGTCGCGCGCGGCCTCGAGCCCCTCGCGGCCCGACAGCGTCGGCATGTCGTCGTCGACCTCGTCGATCTCGTCCCCGAGCGCGTCGTCGATCGGCTCGTCGTCGCCGGCCGGGGGTCGCGCCGCCGGCGCGCCGCCGAAGCCCGGCACCGAGGTCACCAGCGTGGCCTCGACCCGCTCGCCGTCGTCGTCGCCGGCGAGGTCCATCATGAAGCTGCCGAGCGAGCCGAGGCCGGCGGTCGAGCCGCCCGTGCCCGGCGCGGCGGTGACCAGCGTCCGCTCGCCGATGTTCTCGAGCTCGTCGTCGCCGGCGTCGACGTCGCTCCACAGCTTCTGGCCCTTGACCGGATCGAGCAGCCCCGAGTCCTCGTGCAGCGGGTTGGCCGGCGCCGCGGTCTCGAGCTGGCGGGTCTCCTCGTGGGCCTTGCGCGGCGGCGGCTTGGTGATCTGCGGGATCTTCATCCCGCCGGTCGGTCGAGGCGCGGGCCCGGTCGAGGGCCGCGCCACCGACGGGATCGCCGGGGCCGACGGCCGGACCGGCAGGGTATCGGTCGCGCGCGTGACCTTGGGCGCGACGGACTTGATCGGCTTGCTCGGCTCGGTCGGCCGGGCCTCGTTGCGCGGCGGCAGCGAGCCCATCGGCGGCGTGCGGACCGGCGGCAGCGCGGGCTTGGGCGCGGCGGCAGCGGCGGGCGCGGCGGCGGCCGGCTTGGCGCCCGCGGCGGCGGCCTGACGCTTGTCGAGCTCCGACATCCGGAAGATCACGCTGTTCTCGTCGCGCAGCTCGTCGCGATCGACCGCGTGCGCGATCTCCGAGTCGTCGAGCGGGTGGGTCGACATCACGCCGTCGCGGAACTCGATCGCCTGGAACGGCTCGCCCTCGTCGGGGACCTCGAGCGGCTCGCCGACGATCTGGCGCAGCAGGTTCGACAGCTTGCCCGAGGTGAACACCGGTGAGTAGGCGTGCAGGAACCGCTCGAGGTCGAGCGCGAAGTCGCCCGCGCTCTGGTAGCGATCGGCCGGCAGCTTGGCGAGCGCCCGCATCACGATCCGCTCGAGCTGCGGCGGCACGCCCTTGCGCAGCTTGCTCGGCGGCGCGATGTCGGCGGCCCGCGCCATCTCGAGCAGCTTGTGCAGATCCTCCTCGAGGTACAGCATCTGCCCGGTGATCATCTCGTACAGCACGATGCCGGACGAGAAGATGTCCGAGCGGTGGTCGATCGAGTCGCCCCACGCCTGCTCGGGGCTCATGTAGTAGTACTTGCCCTTGATCACGCCGACCGCGGTCTGGCGCGCCTTCATCGTCGCCTTAGCGATGCCGAAGTCGACGAGCTTGACCTCACCCGAGTACGAGACCAGGACGTTCTGCGGCGAGACATCGCGGTGGACGATGCCGAGCGACTTGCCGGCGTGGTCCCGCTTGCGGTGGGCGTGGTCGAGGGCCGACGAGATCTCCTTGCCGACGAACGCGCAGATATCGAGCGGCATCTCGATGTCCTGCTCGGACGCGCGGCGCAGGATCTTGTAGAGGTCCGCGCCGTCGACGTACTCCATCGTGATGTAGTAGGTCTCGCCGACCCGGCCCAGGTCGAAGGTCTGGGCGATGTTGCCGTGGTTGAGCTGCACCGCGATCTTCGCCTCGTCGACGAGCATCTGGATGAACTGCTCGTCCTCGGCGAAGTTCGGGTGGATCATCTTGATCGCGACGTACTTCTCGAACCCCGCGATGCCGTCGGTCTTCGCGAGATGGATCTCGGCCATGCCGCCCACGGCGACCTGGCGGATCAGCTTGTACGGGCCGAACTGGCTAGCCACCGCTGTCTTGCCCCGCGGTGGTCTCGGGCGTCGGCCCGTGCTTGAGCATCTCGGCGCCGCCCGGGTGGACGAACATGCCGACCAGGCGCAGCGGCGACTTGGCGCCGCGGTCGAACGTGCACACCACCTCGGTCGCGATGCCGTACGCGACGTTGACGATGTAGCTCGCGGCGGCGTTGGCCACGAGGTAGAGCCCCAGGCCCGCGCCGTAGGTCTTGCGGTCGATCTGGTTGGGCGAGTGGATGCACTTGTCGATGTACGACAGGATCGTGTTCTTCGCGAGCCGGCCGAACCGGTCGCGGACCGCGACGGCGAACACCTGGTCGGTCACGGCATAGCGGATCGACACCGGGCGCGGCGACCGGGTGTCCTTGCGGTCGTGCGGATCGACGTCGGCGAACATCGGCTTGCCGCTGGCGTCGACCGGCGCGTCGTACAGCGCGTTCATCAGCAGCTCCTCGCACACCGCGCCGATCGCGGTGCGGACCTGGCGCCGCATCTTGGCCTGCTCGGCGAACTCGAGCACGGTGTCGATCGCCTTGCCGCGCCCGGCGAAGTCGCGCAGCCGCGCGTAGTGCACCGGCGTGCCCGGTGGCAGGTACTTCTCGACGCCGAAGATGTCGCCGGTCAGGAGCTTCTGGGCGGTGACGAACACGCCGTGATCCAGCTCGTCGCCGACCACGACGTGGTTGACCCGGTCGTCGCGCAGGTAGCCGGTCAGCTCGGGCAGGCTGGCGCGCGGCGTGACCACCGCGACGTGGGCCCGGTCGCGCAGCTTGGGCACCAGGCTGTTCAGGGTGGAGACGTCGCCGTCGTGCGCCGAGAAGAACACGTAGCGGTGCGGGATCACCTCGGCGGCGATCGCCTCGGAGCTCCGCACGGCATCGACCTCAGCGCCCGCACGTTCGAGCGTCGTCACGATGCGGCGAAGCTGATCGAGATCGCTGGAGATCGCGAGCACACGACGTTTCGACAAAGGTTCCCGATGATATCAGGGCCCGGGGCGGATCGGCGCCGGACGCTTGAGGTTCAGTACTGATACATGAGCGAAAGGTAGGCGCGGAACCCCTCGTACGGGTTCGGCAGGTACTCCAGGTGCGGCTCGTAATCGTAGAACACGTCCGGCTGATAAGCGTGACTGAACAGAGCGTTGTACACGGTCGCCCGGATCGCCAGCTTGGGGGTCGGGGTGTACTGCAGGCCGATCGACAGGTCGGCGATCGGCGGGATCCGGTCCATCACCAGGTCGGTCGCCAGCACGGTCACCGGGCTCATCAGCGTGCCGGCAACTGGCGTGTCGACGTACGAGCTGCCGCGGTACTCGACGAGCCGGTTGGGATCCTCGGCCGCGCCGGTCACGCGCAGCGTGGTCGTACCGGTCAGCTGGTTGCCGATCAGCGACCACACCCCGGCGAGCGAGAACCAGTTCTCCGGCAGCGAGCGCAGCCGGCCCTTGTCGCTGGTGTCGCCGCGTAGGTAGGTGTAGCCGAGCTCGATGCGGTGGCCGCCCTGGAGGTAGAGCTTGCCGAGGAACTCGAGCGACAGGAGGCCGCGGTCGCCGGAGTTGGAGTAGTTGCCGGACGAGACCTGGATCAGGTCGTCGAGCGTGGTGTAGCTGCCGTCGACGCGGAACGACAGCTCGCGGATCCGGCGCTCGCCCTTGAAGATACGGGCGTTGAGCTCGGCCTGGGTCGCGCTCGACCGCTCGACGGTCAGGTTCGGGTTACCGCCGAACTGCAGGCCCTCGCCGTTCGACGTGGTGTTGTTGAACACCGGCGGCCGGAAGCCCTGGGCGTAGTTGAGCTTCAAGTGCCAGTTGGGGATGAAGTTCCAGACCACCGTGGCCGCGAGCGTGGCGTCGGGGTCGTACGACAGATCGCCGAGCGCGCTGGGCGCGACCTGGACGCGGGCGCCGACGTCGAAGATCAGCTCCTTGTTGGGCCGGTACTGCGGGTCGAGGTAGGCGCCGAACACGGTGCGGTCGGCGGGGAACGCGAAGGTCAGCGGGCAGCCGGGGACCGGCGCGCCGATCCCGCCGGCGGCGGCGCTGTAGCTGCGCGGGCACAACAGCGGCACCTGGGTCAGGTCGTACGGCGCGATCAGCTCGGACTGGGTGCCGTTGCCCTGGATCGACGTCGTGGTGTTGTCGGGCTTCCACTCGTGGAACGCCTCGGCGCCGTACAGCGCGCGCAGGCCGGGCAGCAGCTCGACGTCGCCGTCGATCGACACGCCGGTCCGGTAGCTGGTCAGGTCGGCCTGGAACCCCAGGCCGCCGGGCAAGGTGGTCGACGGCGCGAGCACCTGCAGCGGCTCGAAGCCGCGGACGAACTGCTGGATGTACGCGCGCGCGGCGATGCCGGCCTTCTCCTGGGCGAACCGGGTGCGGTACTCGAGCACCGCGTAGCGATCGAAGACATCCTCCTCGTTGCCGCGGCTGACCCGCTGCGGATCGACGCACGCCGGCGACGGGGTCGCGCCGCTGCACTGCACGTCCTGCGGCAGGTCCTTGCGCACCGGCTCGCCCGACAGGCCGAACGGGTTGTACTTGGCGCCGAACGGCGCGAACAGCCGGAGCTGGAGCTTGTCGTAGGTGACCTTGGCGTCGAGCGTGACGATCGTCGAGCGCGGCTGATCGGTCTCGGTCAGCGGGCCGTAGATGTTGGCCGAGTTGGGCTGCGGCGGCGCGTCGTGGAACAGCAGCAGCGGATCCTTGAACGCCGGGCCCTGGTAGGTCTCGACGCTGGCGTGCGCGAACACCTTGAGCTTGCCGCCGAGCAAGCTTGGATCGCCGACCATGGCGTAGGCCCGGGCCATCAGCCGGTCGCCCGGCCCGTCGCCGGCGGTGAACCCGACCTCGACGCCGTCGACGTCCTCGGCGTCCTTGGTGATCACGTTCAGGATGCCGAGCAGCGAGTTCGAGCCCCAGAGCACGCCGCCCGGGCCGGTGATCATCTCGACCCGCTTGACCAGCTCCATCGGCTGGGACTGGTTGACGCTGGCGACGTTGACGAACGGGTCGAACAGCGACAGGCCGTCGTGCAGGAACTGGACGGCCTGGACCTGGCCGCGGACCAGCGGCACCGGGAACGTCGAGTTGTAGATGCTGGCGCGCTGCCAGCCGGGCACGGTGTCGACCAGCGCGTTGAGATCCTGGAACTGGCGGTCCTTGATCTCGTCGGCGGTGACGACCGTGACGATCGCCGGCGCCTCCTGGACCGTGGTCACGCCCTTGGCCGCGCTCTGCACGATGTTGGCGAGATCGAGGGCCTCGTCGGTGCCCTGGACCGTGGTGTCGCCCTGATCGAGGACGATGACCGGGACCTCGATGTCGGTCGTGGTGCCGGCCGGCGGCTGGGCCTGGGCCTGGGCGAGCGCGGGGGCCAGGGAGATTGCCGCGGTGATGACGGGCCAGCGGATCACGGCGCGCCTCCTTGCTGGGCCTTGATGAAGTCGACGCGGTCGTTGAC
>DASWOO010001360.1:0-6390 GCA_036404335.1 Kofleriaceae bacterium | reverse complement strand
GGATCGACCTCGCGCAGCACGCCGAGCATGCGCGACCGGATCGCCTTACGTCCGACCTTGCCCAGCTCGAACTGCAGCGCCTCGATCAGGTGCATACGCTCGATCGGAGACTGGCTGGCGACGAACATCGTCGCCTGGCTGAAGTGATCGCGGAAGCTCTCGCTGCGCGTCCGGCCGGTATGGCCGTGCAGCTTCTCCGTGCGGTGGACGAAGCCGGCGTCCCCGGCGAGGAACGGGCAGCCGCTGCCGATCGAGTTGGGGTGGTAGTTGGCGTTGCCGGTGTTGATCGTGTCGCGGTGGAAGCCATCCTGCTGGTGGTTGGTGACCGGGACGATCGGCCGGTTGATCGGGATCTCAGCGAAGTTCGGGCCGCCGAGCCGGGTCAGCTGGGTGTCGAGGTACGAGAACAGCCGAGCCTGGAGCAGCGGGTCGTCGGTGACCTCGATGCCCGGGACCAGGTTGCCGAGGTGGAACGCGATCTGCTCGGTCTCGGCGAAGTAGTTCTGCGGGTTGCGGTTGAGCACCATCTTGCCGACCTTGCGGACCGGCACCAGCTCTTCGGGGATGAGCTTGGTCGAGTCGAGCAGGTCAAAGCCGTACTTGAGCTCCTCGCCCTCCTCCACGATCTGCACGCCGAGCTCGAACTCGGGGAACGCGCCGGTCTCGATCGCGTTCCACAGGTCGCGGCGGTGGAAGTCGGGGTCCTTACCGCCCAGCTTCTGCGCCTCGTCCCAAACCAGCGAGTGCGCGCCGAGCACCGGCTTCCAGTGGAACTTGACCAGGCGCGAGCCGCCGCCAGCGTCGATCAGCCGGAACGTATGGACGCCGAAGCCCTCCATCATCCGGTAGCTGCGCGGGATGCCGCGGTCGCTCATCACCCACATCACCATGTGCGCCGACTCGGGCACGAGCGACACGAAGTCCCAGAAAGAGTCGTGCGCCGACGCCGCCTGCGGCATCTCGTGGGCGGGCTCCGGCTTGGCCGCGTGGATCAGGTCCGGGAACTTGATGCCGTCCTGGACGAAGAACACCGGAATGTTGTTGCCGACCAGGTCGAAGTTGCCCTCGGTCGTGTAGAACTTGACCGCGAAGCCGCGGACGTCGCGCGCGGTGTCGGCCGAGCCGCGCGAGCCGACGACGGTCGAGAACCGGACGAACACCGGGGTCTGGATCGACGGGTCGTTGAGAAACCCGGCGCGGGTCAGCTCGGGGATCGGCTCGTAGGCCTGGAAGTAGCCGTGCGCGCCGGCGCCGCGGGCATGGACCACGCGCTCGGGGATGCGCTCGTGGTCGAAGCGCGTGATCTTCTCGCGCAGGTGGAAGTCCTCGAGCAGGGTCGGGCCGCGCACGCCGGCCTTGAGCGAGTCGTCGGTGTTGGAGATCGGAAGACCCTGGTCGGTGGTCAAGAACGCGCCGCGCGGCTTGCTGCGGAACGGCTCGAGCGCCGCGACCTTGAGGCTGCTCGCCGGCGGGGCCTCGGGGCCCATCGCCGGCATCGGGTCGAACGGCTGCTCGGAGAACGGGCGCGTCGCAGGCGCGCGCTCGATGGAAGAGGGGGCTTTGGGATCGCTGGGATTCGTGAGGCTCGTGGGATCCACGGGGTCTCGCGGTTCGCTGGGCATGTCGCCCGACATGCACGGCCTACACCACGCGATATGCGCACGGCGCTTGCTTGGTGCGTGGCTGGAGCCCAGCCAATGACCATCCCGCGCATCACAAACCGCACACTGTCTCGCCGGCGCATAGCACGCGTGGGGCACTGCTCATGAACCCGGAGCTCATCGGCGGCGTCGCCGCGCTGCTCAGCGTGGTCAGCTTCATGCCGCAGGCCTGGAAGGTCATCCGCACGCGCAAGACCGACCAGCTCGCGACGCCGATGTGGGTCCTGAACTTCGCCGGCTTCATCCTGTGGACGGTCTACGGCGTCGTGCTCGGCAAGTGGGCGATCATCATCCCCAACGCGATCTGCACCGTGCTCTCCGGGTTCATCCTGACGATGAAGCTGGTGTCGACGCCGACCAAGCACGCGATCGCCGACGCGCTCGACCCTACGAACAAGCCGCCCGATCCCGGATGACGCGTCGTGCTATGCGTGGGGCGTGGGGACGATGCCGCGCACCGGGCTGATCGCGGCGATCCTGGCGGTCGCCACCCCGGCCGGCGCGGACCCGGACGCCGCGGAGCTGCCCGGCGAGGTCATCGTGATCACCGGCCAGCGGATGCCGTCGGCCAGGGCCGACACCCCGGCGAGCGTGACGGTGATCGACCGCGACGCGCTCGACCACAGCGCGAGCGTGTTCGCCGACGACGTGGTGCGCGCCGCGCCATCGGTCGCGACGTTTCGCCGCAGCTCGAGCCTGTCCGCCGACCCGACGTCGCAGGGCCTGGCGCTGCGCGGGCTGGGCCCGTCCGGGGTGTCGCGCGCGCTGGTCCTGCTCGATGGCGTGCCGCAGAACGACCCGTTCGGCGGCTGGGTCTACTGGCGCGCGCTGCCGGTCCTGGCGCTCGACCGGATCGAGATCGCGCCCGGCGCCGGCTCGGCGCTGTTCGGCGACTTCGCGCTCGGCGGCGTGATGCAGCTGGTGTCGCGGCCGCTGGTCACTGACGGGCCCGGCCGGCTCGACGCGGTGTTCTCCGGCGGCAGCCTGGCCACCGCGCGCGCCGCCGCGCACGCGACCGCGGCGGCCGGCGGGTTCGGCCTCGAGCTCGACAGCGAGGTGGTCCACGCCGGTGGCTTCGATCCGATCGTGCCGGGCGAGCGCGGCGCGATCGATCACGCCGCGTCGAGCGACCACGGCACCGCCGGCGCGCGGCTCGAGCGGACGATCGGCCGGGTCACGCTCGCCGCGTTCGGCCGCTGGTTCGACGAGGCGCTCGACGCCGGCACCGATCACACCACGGCCGACGTCCGCGACGTCGCCTATGGCGCCAGCGCCCGGCTCTCCGGCGACCCCGGCGCGCTCGCGATCTCGGTGTTCGGCAGCGACCAGCGGTTTCGCCAGGAGCGCGCGCGGGTCGCCGCGGACCGCTCGACCGCCACCACCGCCAGCCACCAGCAGACGCCGTCGGATGGCCAGGGCGGCTCGGCGAGCTACACCACGCGGCCGCTCGCGGCCGGGCCGACCCGCCACGTCGTGCTCGCCGGGATCGACGCGCTGCGCGCCGCCGGCACGGCGACCGACCGGCTCGTGTCGGCGATGCCGTCCGCCGACGCGCTCGCGAGCCGCGCCGCCGGCGGCGCGCAGCGGTTCGCCGGCATCTTCGCCCAGGACGCGATCCGGATCGCGCGGCTCGAGCTCGACGCGGCGCTGCGGCTCGACGGCTACCAGCTGCGCGACGGCCACCAAACCCTGATCACCGCCGGCGGCGCCCGCAGCGACACGGCCTTCGCCGACCGCGCCGGGCTGCAGCTCGATCCGCGGCTCGCCGCGCTGGTCCACGCCACGGACGCGCTCGCGATCCGCGCCAGCCTCGCCCGCGGGTTCCGCGCCCCGACGCTCAACGAGCTATATCGGCCGTTTCAAGTCGGCACCGTGCTGACCGCCGCCAACCCGGCGCTGCGCCCCGAGACCTCGTGGGGCGGCGAGGCCGGCCCCGAGCTCACGCTCCCGCACCTCGCGGCGCGCGCTACGGTGTTCTGGACCCGGCTCGCCGATCCGATCGACAACGTCACGCTCGCCGCCCCGCTCGCCAGCGGCGCCACCCGCCAGCGCGAGAACCTCGGCGCGGCCCGGGTCGCCGGCGTCGAGCTCGAGGCCCGCAGCCAGGCGTGGCACGCGCTGTCGGCCTCGGCGGCGTACACCTACGCGGCCGCGACCGTCACCGACGCTCCCGCCCAGCCGGCGCTGATCGGCAAGCGCCTGGCCCAGGACCCGCGCCACCGCGCTACCCTCGCCGCGACGTTCGATGATCCGCGCCTCGTCACCGTGACCGCGCAGGCCAGCTACACCAGCCGCCAGTTCGAGGACGATCAGAACACCCTGCCGCTCGGCTGGTTCGTCGTCGTCGACGCCAGCGCGGCGCGCCGGCTCGGCGACGGCCTGTCGGTGTTCGCGTCGGTCACCAACCTGTTCGATGCGCGCTATCTCACCGGCCGCGCCGGCGTCGACACGCTCGGCCCGCCGCGCGCGTTCGAGCTCGGGCTCAGGCTCGCCGCCGGCCGGTGATCAGGTCTTGTCGGCGTTCTTGTTGCCGTACGGCATGCTGACCGCGTTGGGGAACTCGCCGGTCGCCTTTTGCGCCGCGTGCCACGACTGCGCCGGGCCGTTGCCGTACATCTGGAAGAACGCGCGGGTCTCGACGACCGGCGCGCCGCGGCCCTGGTCCTCGGCCTTACGGTCGTAGTTCTCGAGCGTGATGTAGTCGCCGCCGCTGCGCGCGACCACGCCGCCCCAGTGCTGACCCCAGCGCGCGTTGACGTCGGTGCCGGACTCGTGGTCGCGGACCGTGCCGTCGTCGCGCTTGGGGCCGGTCGAGAACGTCACCATCGCCTCGCCGACCTTGGGCTCGGCGTGCTCGTTGATCCCGAGCACCTCGGCGACCGCCGACTTTTCGGCCGGGCTCATCTGGCCGTAGGCCTGGGCGATCGCGTCGCGCTGCGGCGCGAGCTTGACCAGGATCTCCGCCTGGTTTCGGCCCTGCGGCGTCGCGTAGTCGCTGGCCTTGCTGGCGCGCTTGCCGGGGTCGCCCTTGCCGGTCATCCGGTCCTTGAGGCTCGGCTTCTTGGCGTACTCGACGACGTACTGCGCGACGCGGTGGCCCTCTTCGCTCTTCCACTCGGGCACCGGCTTCTTGAGCCGGGCCTCCTTGTTGTGATCCGCGCCCCAGCCGCCGACCTGCGCCGCCATCTCGTCACAGTTGACCGGGCCGGTCACGTCGTCGCCGCTCGATCCGGACTTGTGCTGGGCGACGACCTGCACGAGCGTGTGCATCCCGTTGGCGTGGTCGGGCACGGTCAAGGTGCCGCCCTGCTGGAGCAGCTGATACCCCGACTTGGCCTTGGTCAGCTCGGCGTTCGCCGGCGCGATCAGGCCGGCGTCGATGAAGAACGTCTTGGCCTGACGCTCGCTGCCGTCTTCCTTGTCCTCGATCGCGAGCTTGCCGTCGGCCGAGACCCGGATCGCGCCGACGGTGGCGATCGTCTGGGCGACGATGTTGGTCGTGCCGTTGGGCCGCAGGTACGAGCCGCCCGGGGTCGGCGGCTGCTGCGCCGAGAACGACGCGTTGTGGTCGGCGACGTTCTTGGTCGCGAAGTCGGCCCGGGTGATCCGCATGTAGCCCTGGACCGCCGGCTTGCCGCCGCCCGCGGCCTTGGCGTCCTTGCCGGCGCCGCCGCCGGCGTGCTGGTCGAGCAGGCCCTCGGCCGACTTGCCGGACACGACCGCGTCGGCGACCTGATCGGCGTGCTGCTCGTAGACGTCGCCGGCGTCGCCGACCCCGCCCTTGAGCTGGACGCCGCCGCGCTGCTGGACGACGTGCGCGGCCTCGTGCGCGACGGTGTGCAGGTCCGACGTGCCGGTCACGACGTGGTTGCCGGTCGCGAACGCCTGCGCGCCCATCGCCTTGGCGCTCGCGCCCGCGGCGCTGCCGGTGTGCGCCTGCACGCCCGACACGTCGTGGCGGCCGAACGACTTCTGGATCGCGGCCAGGTGGGGCAGCGATGACGACGGCGTGGCCGTGCCGTGCGCGGCGGCCTGGTGGACCTGATCGTCGCTGACCGCGGCGCCGGCCGGCTCGCCGTGCCGCTGGACCGGCGCCCCTACCAGCGGCTGCTTGCCGACGCTCCCGCCGGGCGCAGCGAGGCGTTGGACGGGGTCGACATCTGCAGCGCGCTTGTCACCAGCGAAGCCCATGACACGAGTTGACGCCGCGCGTGCGGACAGAGCAAGTGACGTTTGGAGATAATGTAGGCCGACGACGATCCTTGGTAATCCAGCGTATCGTTTTCACCGCGTCAGCTCGTGCGCGTGCGTGGTGTCCGCCTCGAACTGCCGCGCGAGCTCCGCGGTCACGCCGCGATCGTCGACGACCAGCGCCGACTCCTCGAGCTTGCCGAGCGACAGCGGGTCGAGGTTGATTGACCCGACCACTGCGAGCTCGTCATCCACCAGCATCGTCTTCGAGTGAATCATCGACGGCGTGTACTCCCAGACCCGGATGCCCGCGGCCAGCAGCTTGGGGTACTCCTCGTGCTGGACCGCCAGCGCCGGCTTCGAATCGCTCTTGGCCCCGGGCACGAGGATCCGGACGTCGACCCCCGCCTTGGCCTTGTCGAGCAGCAGCTGGAAGATCGCCCCCGAGGGCACGAGGTACGCGTTGGTGACCCACAGCCGGTGCTTGGCCGCGATCATCATCATCTGCATCAGCCGCTCGGCGCGGGTGACCACCGGC
>DASWOO010001359.1:0-2174 GCA_036404335.1 Kofleriaceae bacterium | reverse complement strand
CGCCGCCTGCTGCGCAAGACCGGGCTCGACCGCGATCTGATCGAGATCATCGATCGCGCGCTGGCGACCGAGCCGGCCGATCGCTACCCGCACGCCGGCGTGCTGGCCGCCGATCTCAAGGCGTTCAAGGCGGGCGCGCGGATCGCGTCGCGCCACTACTCGCTGCTCGACTCGCTCGGCCACTGGGCGCGCCGGCACCGCGGCGCGGCGGTGTCGATCGTCGTCGCCCTGATCGCGGCGGTCGCCGGCAGCGCGCTGTACGTCCGCGGCATCGCCGCCGAGCGCGACCGGGCCGACGCGTCGAACAACAACCTCATCCTCGAGCACGCCCAGTCGCTGATGCCGACCAACCCGAGCGCGGCGCGCGATCTGCTGCAGACCTATACCGGCCCCGACGCCCAGCGCCTCGATCTGCTGCGCGCCGAGGCCCGCGGCCGCGGCACCTCGGTGTCGCTCGGCCGGCCGCACACCCGCCACCTGATGCTGGTCCGCGCGCTCGACGACGGCGCCGTGCTGTCGGTCGGCGAGGACGGCACGGTGACCAAGACCTCGCTCGCCGGCGTGACCCGGACGATCGCGCGCGACGTCGCGCCGGTCGACGCCGCGGCGTTCTCGCCCGAGCACCACCTGCTCGCGTACGCGTGCGACAACGCCGCGGTCTGCGTGCTCGACACGCGCGGCGAGGCGCCGTTGCCCGGCCCGGCGCGCGACCGGCCGCTGCACCCGCTGGCGGTCGCGCTGTCGGCGGACGCGTCACGGCTCGCGGTGGCGTCGACGACCGGCGAGCTCACGGTGTGGCAGCTCGGCGCCGCGCCGGCGCTGCTGCTCGAGACCCGGAGCGAGCGCGGCGACCTCCTGCGGTTCGTCGACAACGACACCGTGCTGCACGCGACCGGCAGCCGGCTCCACGTGGTCAAGGTCGGCGGCGCGGCGCGGACCCGCGAGCTCGACGGCGACATCAAGGCGATCGACGTGCGCGGCCAGGTCGTGGCGATCGGCACCTCGCGCGGCCAGGTCGTCGTGCTCGACCCGCGCGGCGAGGCGGTGCAGGACAAGGCGTGCGACTTCGTGCGGGTCGTGCTCGCGCTCGACGCGCAGCGCATCGCGTACGGCTGCACCGATGGCCGGCTCGGGGTGTGGCAGGCCGACCGGCGCGAGATCGAGCCGCTGCTGCGCGCGCCGAGCCGGATCGACTCGCTGGCGGTCGACGGCAGCACGCTGTACGCCGGGACCCAGGCCGGCGAGATCCTCGGCTACGACTTCGCGACCCGGCTGTCGACGACGTACGCCGCGCACACCAACGACGTGCTGACCTTGCAGGCGGCGTCGCCGAGCTTCCCGTACCTGACCAGCAGCGACTACGAAGACAACATCCGGGTGTGGGCGATGCCGGCGCCGGTCGCGCGCCTGGCGCTGCAGGCGCCGGGGCCGCTGACCTCGACGGCGTGGCTGCCCGGCCGCCACGCCCTGGTCGCGTGGGGCCACGACGACGAGATCGACTGGCTCGACCGCGGCGAGGTGGCGCGGACCACCGGCCACGCACCCGAGCACGTCTACATCGCGTTCAACTCGCGCACCGAGCTCGCGCTGTTCGGCGGCAACGACGAGGTCGAGCTGTGGTCGATCGACGCGCCGCACGCGCATCGCAGCTTCCGCACCGGCCATGGCTCGACGTACATCGCGGCGTTCGCCGACGACGGCGCCGCGCTGCTCACCGGCAGCGAGGACGGCGCGCTGACCCTGTGGTCGATGCGCGACGCGAGCCGCATCGAGCTCGCCAAGCTGGACGCCGTGCCGTACATCGTCCGCGAGTGCGGCACCAGCGCGACGCTCGCGCTGACCGACTGGGGCGGCGGCGTCTGGGTCTACGAGCACCAGCGCATGCGGTTCATCGCCCGGGTCCAGGGCAGCATCACCAGCACCGCGTGCTCGCCCGACGGCGCGACCTTCGCGGTCCTGAGCTCGACCGGCGAGATCCGGCTGTTCGCGCTCGCGACCGGCCGCGAGACCCTGCTGGCGGCGAGCGCGTCGCCGCTGCGGTTCGCGATGTTCTCGCCCGACGGCAGCCAGCTGTTCGCCGTCGCCGGCAGCGAGCTGCGCGCGTTCCGCCTGCCCGGCGCGCCCGCCGGCCCGCGCCCGCTGCCCGCCCGGCTCGAGCTGCCATCCGAGGCCGT
>DASWOO010001358.1:0-2237 GCA_036404335.1 Kofleriaceae bacterium | reverse complement strand
GGCCACGTCCGGGTCCGGCTCGAGCTCGAGCCCTCCGCCGAGCGCTGCGTGCTCACCGTGTCCGACGACGGCATCGGCATCGCGCCCGAGATGCGGCCGCGGATCTTCCAGATGTTCGCGCAGGTCGACACCGCGCTCGACCGCGCCAACGGCGGCATGGGCGTGGGCCTGGCGCTGGTCAAGCGGCTGGTCGAGTTGCATGGCGGCTCGATCGACGTCACCAGCGCGGGCGTCGGGTTCGGCAGCGAGTTCTCGGTGACCCTGCCGCGCCCGGCCGAGACCTCCGCCCGCGAGGCGCTCGTCCGGGCGGCGGCCCCCGACAGCGCCGCCGGCGTCCGGGTCGTGGTCGTCGACGACAACGAGGACATGCGCGAGCTGACCCGCGAGCTGCTCGAGTCGCTCGGCTGCGTGGTCGACACCGCCGCCGACGGCCGCGAGGGACTCGACCGCATCCTCGACGTCCGCCCCACGCTCGCCCTCGTCGACATCGGCCTGCCGCTGCTCAGCGGCTTCGAGCTGGCCGAGGCCGTGCGCGCCGAGCTCGGCCACGGCCCCTACCTGGTCGCGGTCACCGGCTACGGCCAGGCCCAGGACCGCTCGCGCTCCCTGTCGTCCGGCTTCGACCAGCACCTCACCAAGCCCGTCCCGGCCGCCAAGCTCGGCGAGCTGGTCGCCGCCGCCCGCGCCGCCGCCCAGACCCGCTCGGCCTAGCGCGAGCGATCGATCTCCGGGATCAGGTCGCCGATCAGCTTGATGCTGTTCATCACCTTGTCGTGGGGCAGGTGGCCGACCTGGTGGAAGCACATCAGCCGGTCGATGCCGAGGTCCTTGAACTTCTGGATCTTGCGCCGGCAGGTCTCGGGGCTGCCGACGATCAGCGTGTCCTGCGACGACAGCGCCGCGTACATCTCGTCGTCGGGCACGTGCTCGCCCTGCATGCTGCGGCCGATCGCGATCTGGGCCCGGTTGGGCACCGCGCCCTGGGCCGCCTGGTCGCGCAGGAACTGGCCGGTGAGCCCGCCGCCGGCCGGGTCCTTGAGCAGCTGCTCCTGCTCGGCGGCGGTCTTGAGGAACAGGTCGCGGGCCTCGAAGAACGTGAACGCGGTCTTGGTGTACCAGGCCGCGGCGGTCGCGGCGCCGTTGCGCATCGCTTCCTCGTCGGTCTCGGCGCAGTGCACGAAGGTGAAGAACGCGACCTGATCGTTGACCCGTTTGCCGACCGGCGTCGTGGTCGCGCGCGCGGCCTTGCGATACAGCTCGATCCAGGCGCGGACCTGCTCGGGTGCCGCCCACAGCGTCACGCCGAGCGCGCCGACGCCGTTGCGGCCGGCCTGCTCGAACGACGCGGGGCTCGAGCACGCCTGCCACAGGTTCGGGTGCGGCTGCTGCATCGGCTTGGGCACGATCGATACATTGTTGATCTCGAAGTACTTGCTCTTCCAGGAGAACGAGTCTTCGGTCCACATCTTCGGGATCATCTCGAAGGCCTGCTGCATCTGATCGCGCGACTCGTCGGCGTCGATGTTGAACAGCCGCCACTCGGGGATCGTCGAGCGGGCGAGGCCGAGCTCGACCCGGCCGTTGCTCAGGTGATCGAGGTACGCCGCGCGCTCGGCGATCCGGATCGGATGGTTGAACCGGAACGGCGCGAGCACCGCCGAGTGGCCGAGCCGGATCCGCTTCGTGCGCTGCGAGATCTCGGCCAGCAGCAGCTCGGGCGCCGACGACAGGCTGAACTCGCCGCCGGCGTGGTGCTCGACCTGCCAGAAGCAGCCATAGCCCAGCTCGTCGGCGAGCACGGCCTGATCGATGGCGTTCAAGATGCGCTGGTGCTCGTGACCCTCGGCTTCGGCTCCTGGATCTCGGTAAACATATCGATCTTCACGCGACTCACGTTCGGCCCGGTCTGCCCGCAGCTCGACGACACACGCGCGTACACCGGCAGCGAGAGCTGCCTGCAGCTCAACGTGTGGTCGCCGCCCAGCCCCACCGCGCGCCCGGTGATGGTGTGGATCCACGGCGGCGGCAACGCGGCCGGCACCGCGACCGACCCGTTATACGATGGCCGCCGGCTCGCCGAGGCGGGCGGCGCCGTTGTCGTCACCGTCAACTACCGGCTCGGCCAGCTCGGCTTCCTCGCCCACCCGAGCTTCGACGCGGCGTCGGGCAACTACGGCACGCTCGACCTGGTCCAGGCGCTGTCGTGGGTCCAGGCCAACATCGCGGCGTTCGGCGGC
>DASWOO010001357.1:0-7485 GCA_036404335.1 Kofleriaceae bacterium | reverse complement strand
GCGCGCCGAGCATCGGCCACACCTGATCGTCGGCGTAGGCCAGCTGCAGCGAGTCGAGCAGCAGCGGGTCCGCGGCGCGCCGGCCGGCGGCCATCGCCTCGTCGACCTCGGCCACGCCGCCCTCGACCATCACCAGGTGCTTGCCGCCCGACACCGCGCGCGACGACAACAGGATCGCCGGGGCGCGCTTGAGCGAGGCGTCGGCGGCGACCACGCCGCGCGCGATCGTCCCGACCTCGAGCACGCCGAGCGCAGGCCCACGCCCCGTCACACGAACCGGAACGCCTCTTTGAGCGTGCAGCGTCGCTCGCGCGTGAAGTGCAGCGCCGTGGTCAGGCCCTCGCCCGTCGGGCTGGCGATCGTGAACGACGTGTAGCCCTCACCGCCGAAACCGAGCCCGGCGTACGACGCGTCGTTCTTGACAAAGATGCTGCAGTTGCACAGCCGCGCCATCGCCGCGAGGTTGTCGATGTTGGTCGAGTGCATCGTCGCGGTGTGGTGGAAGCCGTGCTCGACCCGCAGCGCCGCCGCGATCGCGTCGGCCGCGTCGCGCGCCCGGAACAGCGGCAGCACCGGCATCAGCAGCTCGTGCTGGACGAACGGGTGCTGCTCGTCGACCTCGCACAGGAGGACCTTGAGATCGTGGCCGTGGCCGCCGAGGCCGATCTGCTTGGCGATCAGCCCCGCGTCCTTGCCGACCCACGCCTTGTTGACGTGATCACCCTCGAGGATCACCTTCTCGAGCTCGCGGGTATGGCGCTGGTCGAGCAGCAGCGCGGCCTTGGTCTGCAGCCGGCGAACCAGCTCGCTCGCGATCGAATCGACCGCGATGATCTCCTTCTCGGCGATGCAGACGATGTTGTTGTCGAGCGACGCGCCGCGGACGATCGCGTCGGCCGCCTTGTCGAGGTTCGCGGTCTCGTCGACCACCGCCGGCGGGTTGCCCGGGCCGGCGGCGATGACCTTCTTGCCCGAGTTCATCGCCTGCTTGACCACGACCGGGCCGCCGGTGACGACCACCAGCCGCACCATCGGGTGCTTCATCAGCAGCTGCGCGCTCTCGACCGTGGGCCGCTCGATCGACACGACCACGTCGCGCGGGCCGCCCGCGGCCTGGATCGCCTCGTTCAGCAGGTGCACGCACCAGTTGCAGGTCTGCGCCGCGGACGGGTGGACGTTGAACACCACCGCGTTGCCGGCCGCGACCATGCCGATCGCGTTGCACAGGATCGTCTCGGTCGGGTTGGTCGTCGGCGTGACCGCGAGCAACACGCCGTATGGCGCGCGCTCGGTCAGCATCAGCCCGTCGTCGCCGGTGAACGCGACCGGCCGCAGCACCTCGCAGCCCGGCGTCTTCTCGGCGACCAGCCGGTTCTTGGCCAGCTTGTCCTCGTAGCGGCCCAGGCCGGTCTCCTCGACGGCGTAGCGCGACAGCGCGTCGTTGTTCGCCAGCACCGCCCGGCGCATCGCCTCGACCATCTTGACGCGGGTCGCGACCGGCGTGCGCTCGTTCTGCTCGAACGCCTTGCGCGCCGCCCGCGCCGCCGCGTCGGCGTCGGCGTACACGCCGTTGGTGCCGCGCGGCACGTTGGCCTTGGCCGGCGCGGCGTCGTTCGCCGAGCTGCGCACGGCCGGCGCCGGCGAGCCGCCGCCCAGCCGATCGAGCACGCGCGCGACGATCTCCTCGATCTTGCGCTCGTCGATCATCGTGCTCAGTCCTTCACGAAGACGCGCTCGCCGTCGATCGCGATCTCGTCGACGATCGCCATGATCGTCGCGTCGACCGGCCGGTTCTGCGTCACCTGGGTCTGGCGCGCCGACGAGCCCGCGACGTACAGCACGACCTCGCCGATCCCGGCGCCCACCGCGTCGACCGCGACCGCGATCCCGCCGGTGAGCTTGCCGTGGACATCGCAGCCGCGCACCACGAGCAGCTTGAGCCCGTCGAGCGTCGGCTCCTTACGGCTCGCGACCAGCGTGCCGATGACTTTGCCGAGCACCATGGCGCTACGCGATCACTTCTTGGTGGTGTCGCCGGCGCTCGTCGAGCCGCGGCCGAGCGGCAGGACCGCGTCGACGTTGGCGTGCGGCCGCGGGATCACGTGGACCGAGACGACCTCGCCGACGCGCTCCGCCGCGCGCTGGCCGGCCTCGGTGGCCGCCTTGACCGCCGCGACGTCGCCGCGCACGACCGCGGTCACGTAGCCGCCGCCGGTCTTCTCGAACCCGACGAGCTCGACCTTGGCGGCCTTGACCATCGCATCGGCGGCCTCGACCATGCCGACGAACCCTTTGACTTCGATCATTCCAAGCGCGTCAGCCATTCGTCATTCTCCTACTTATCGACAAACTTGTCGGGTTCCTTGCCAGTGACACCGGCGAGCGCCGCCGTGGCCGCCGCCGCCGCCGCATCGATCTCGGCTTCGGTCCCGGCCATGTAGAGCCGGCCGAACGCGCCGTACGGCGTGACGTTGACCAGCGAGACGTTCGCCGCCTTCTCCGCCTCGTTGGCGGCCAGCACGACATAGCCGGCCGGCTCGCACTCGAGGATGAACAGCGACTGGCCCGGCAGCACCATCATGCCGGCCGAGCTGCGATTGATGATCTGCGTCTGGTAGGCCTCGACGCCGCGGATGATCTGGTTGGTCAGGACCTTGGGCTTGAGCCGCTGGTTCTCGTCGACCCCGAGGTACTTGAGGATCGTCGCGCCGGCCGACTCGACCTCGCCCTTGTCGTGGTCGTGGACCTCGAGCAGGCCGTAGGCGCGCTCGACGACCTGGACCGCCGGCTGGACCCGCGTCGCCTTGAGCGCCGCGTCGGTGACCTGGTTGATCGCGATGCCCGGCGCGATCTCGACCCACAGCGACGCCTGGAACGGCACGGGCAGGAAGCCGCGCGCCGTCTTGCCGATGAACGTGGCGAGCTGCGGCTGAAGCGCGTCGAGGAAACAATGCGTACGCAAGACCGTTGCCA
This sequence comes from Kofleriaceae bacterium, assembly GCA_036404335.1. Lineage (GTDB taxonomy): Bacteria > Myxococcota_A > Polyangia > Haliangiales > Haliangiaceae > JABFXX01. The sequence goes on along the minus strand of DASWOO010001357.1, from coordinate 4,512 downwards.
TCGCTCGCGCCACGCTAACACACGCGGATTCGCCAATCCACGCGGCGCGCGGCAATTGGATGTCGCGGTACCGTCGCAGGGCACGAGCGCGGTCCCACGCCGTCGCACGGTGCGCGGCGATCTCAACGGTGCCATGCTCGCTCCAGATGCGGGTGCGCTTCGCGATCGCTTTCGTCTGCGTGGCAATGGTGTCGAGTCCGGGCGCGTCATCGACGGCGCGCGCCGACGTGCTCGGCCGGATCCTGACCGCCGCCGACGATCCCACCAGCGGCGCGCCGCCGCCGCCCCAGCAGACCGCCGACCTGACGGCGTGGGCCGGCGAGGCTAAGGCGACGAGCCTGCCCGATCTGCTGCAGAGCGCCGTGCGCCAGACCCCGGCGCTGGTCAACGCGCGGATCGACATCGCGATCGCCGACGCCCGGATCCAGCAGACCTGGGCGCGCAGCGACTGGAAGCTCACCGCCCAGCTCCAGGGCGGGCACAGCGAGGGCGTCGAGCCGGGCTCGACCGTGGTCTCGACCAACGATCAGTTCGTCGGCACCGCGGATCTGTCGCGCCTCCTGGTGACCGGAGGCACGGTCGGCATCCACATCGGCACCGAGTGGGACCGGGTCGGGTTCCCGCTGGCGAGCCCGGTCGATCCGGAGCTCTCGGTCAACACGCACGTGTCCTCGTGGACCCACACCGTCGGGCTCGCGCTGACCCAGCCGCTGCTCCGCAGCCGCGGCAGCGAGATCTACGACGCCAACGAGGTCAAGGCGACGCTGTCGCGCGACGCAGCCGTGCTCGAGCGCCGGCAGCAGGCCATCGTCGCGGTGCAGAACGTGGTGTCGGCGTACTGGGACCTGGTCCTCGCCGAGCGCACGGTCGGCATCACCCAGGCGAGCCTCGACCTCGCGCGCGAGCGGCTGCGGGTGACGACGATCGGCGCCGACGGCGGCAAGGTCGCGCGCAGCGAGATCCCGGCGGTGCTGCAGATCATCGCGACCCGCGAGGAGGACGTGCTCAACGGCGAGCTCGGCGTGCTCAACGCCGCGATCGCGCTGCGCCGCGCCGCCGGCATGCCGATCGGCGCCAACGACCTCGGCCTGCGGGTCGCGACCGATCTCGACATCAAGGAGCAGGCGATCGACCTCGGCGCGCTGACCGAGCGCGCGTACACCGCCAGCCCGCAGCTCGCCGAGCTGGTCAAGCAGGACAAGAGCGCGACGCTCGACATCGCGGTCACCGAAAACGGCCTCCTGCCCCAGCTCGACGCCGCGCTGACCCTGGGCCCGGCCGGCACGTCGCCGCGGTTCGGCACCGCGGTCAAGAACCTCGTCGAGTTCGACTCGCTCTCGGTCCAGGGCACGCTGACGTTCGCCCAGTCGCTCGGCCGCAACGACGTGCTCGGCCGCGCCCGCGAGCTGCACGAGCAGCGCCGCAAGCTCGTGGTCAACGCGTTCGACCTGCGGGCGATGATCGCGCAGACCATGGCGCGCTCGGTCGCGCAGGTCGAGCTCGCGCGCCGCCGGGTCCAGCTGTCGCAGCAGGCGATCGACCTCGCCAACCAGAACATCAAGATCGAGACCGACCGGTTCAACCTCGGCCGCTCGACCAACTTCGACGTGCTGAACCGGCTCGAGGATCTGCGCCAGGCCGAGCTGCGCAAGACCCAGGCGCTGATCGACTGGCACAAGGGCGAAGCCGCGGTCCAGGCGCTGACCGGCGATCTGCTGCCGCTCTACGGCATCACCGTCGACAACTGACAGCTCCGCGGCAGCCTCGCCGGCGCTATCCCTGGGCGCGCGGGGTCAGGCCGATGAACCCCATGTGCATCCCGCCCTCCTTGCCGTCGCGCCGGTAGCTGAAGAACCGCTCGGCCTCGCACCGCGTGCACGGCGGCCGGTCGTCGATGTGCTCCGGCAGCACGCCGGCGCGCTCGAGCATCGCGCGCATCGCGACCCGCAGGTCGATGTGGTCCTTGTGGGGCCCGGCGACGACCATCTGCGGCACGTCGCCCAGGGTCTGGCGAAACTCGTCGACGACCTCGGGGCCGACCTCGAAGCAGCACGGCCCGATCGACGGCCCGAGCGCGACGCGGATCTGCGCCGGCCGGGCGCCGAGCGCCGCCATCCGCGCGACGACGTTGACCGCCACGCCGTGCACCGTGCCGCGCCAGCCCGCGTGGGCCGCGCCGCAGATCCGCGCCTCGGGGTCGGCGAACAGCAGCGGCACGCAGTCGGCCGCGAACGCGCCGAGCACCGGGCCCTCGCGATCGCAGACCAGGCCGTCGAACTCGGCGTCGGCCGCAAGCGGCTCGCCGACGGCGTAGACCTGGACGCCGTGGACGTGGCGCGTGGCGACCAGCTGCGCCGGGTCGTACCCCGCGTGCTCGGCGACCAGCCGCCGGTTGGTCTCGACGTTCTGCCGGTCGTCGCCCCAGCGCACGCCCATGTTGAGCGAGGCGCGCAGGCCGGTCGACACCCCGCCGGTGCGCTCGGGGAAGCCATGCACGAAGCCGTCGCCGGGCAGCACCGAGGAGCGATAGAGCCGGATCGCCATCGCCTGCGCTTCTAGCATGTTACTGTCGTCCCATGATCTCGTACGACGATCTCGTCGCCGCGCTCGCCGGCTGGCGCCAGCGCCAGGGTCTGCCGGTCTCGCCCGCGGCCGCCGCCGCAGCTGCCGCCCGGCTCGCGGTCCCCCGCTCCGCCCCGCCGGGTCCGCCGCCCGCCGCGCCCCAGGCCGCCGTGCCCCAGGGCGTCACGCCGCAGCCGATCGACGCCGGCGACGACGAGCCCGAGTACGACGACCAGGGCGACGACTACGCGATCCCGCTGGGCGCGCCGGCCGAGCCGAAGCGCACCTGGTAGCGATGATCCCGTCTCCGACCGGCGCGGCTCCGACCGGCCCGGCTCCGACTGGCGCGGCTCCGACCGGCCCGGCTCCGACCGGCGCGTCTCCGACCGGCGACGACCACGTCGTCATCGCGCTCGACGCCTGCCAGCTCGGCCTCGCCGCCGGCGTCGGCCGCGTGGTCTCGGCGGGGCCGCGCGCCCAGGGCCTGATCGATCGCCGCGTCCTGGTCGGCCCGATCGATCCATGCGGCGAGTGCGATGTGTGTCGCCGCGGCGGCGCGGCGGTGTGCCCGCTCGCCACCCGGCGCGACGCGCTCGACGGCGCGCAGGTCACCGCGTCCGGCCGCTGGGTCGTGCCGCTCGGCGATGGCCTGGTGATCGACGGCCCGGCCGCCGCCGCGGTCGCCGGCGATCTCGCGCTCGCCTACACGCTGTACGCGCGGACCGGCGCGGCGCCGCGCGATCCGGTGGTCGTCGTCGGCGTGTCGCCGATCGCGCGGTTCCTCGTCGAGATCCTCGTTGCCAAGGGCATCGCGCCGGTCGTGATCGCCGACCCGGGGCCGTGGGCCGACTGGCTCGCCGCCCGGCAGATCGCGATCGCGCCGGCGGACGATCCGCGGCCGGCGCTGGCGTCGGTGTTCGCCGCACAGGGCCTCGGCACCAAGCCGTGGCGGGTGCTGTGTGCCTCACCCGACGCGGTCGCGCTCGCCGCCGAGCTCGCCGGTCCGCGCGCGACGCTAAGCTTGCTGGCGGACGCGGCGCGCGCGCTGCCCGGCGCGCTGCTCGCGCGCGAGGTCGCGATCATCGGCGTCGCCGGTGCGCACCCCGATCTGGTCGTCGAGGCCGCAGCATTGTGCGTGAAGGGCGACATCGATCTCGTCGCCGCGACGGTGATCGCCGGTCAGCACGACTCGGAGGATCCGGCCGCTGCCCCGCCGCGCACCCGCGTTCGCGTCGTCGCCCCCTGAACCTCGCGCACGCCCGGCCGATACCAGCGGCATGGTCCGCCAGGCCCATCCCCACATTCATATCCGCGGCCTCCGCGGCATGGTCGTCGAGCCCAACCCCGTGCTCGTCCGCGTGCTGGTCCACGCGCCCGCCCCGACCCGCGCGACCTGGATCGAGGCCGAGCTGAACCACCGCTCGATCGTCGTCCAGCTCGGGTTCTCGATCTCGCAGGTGCTGTCCGCGCTGATCGAAGATCCGCCGCCGCGTCCGCAGCTGCTCGTCGCCGACTTCGACGAGCTCGCCGCCGGCGCGGTCATGGACCTGCACATGCTGCGCGAGCAGGGCTGGTTCGGCCGGATCATCGCGCTCGGCCACGTCTCGACGTCGCTGCGGACCTCGCTGATGATCGATCAGGTCGTCCACGCGCCGTTCGCGCGCGACGCGCTGCGCCAGCTGGTCACGCCGTCGGCGATCCCGGTCGCGGCGACGGCGAAGATGCCGGTGCTGTGATCAGCGCGTGACCAGCAGGATGATGATGATCACCAGGACGATCGCGGCGCCGATCGACGCGATGATCCGCGTCCGGCCGCCCTTCATCTCGTTGATCAGATCGTCCTCGGACACCTTGCCGACCGTCTTGTTCGCGCCGGACTCGCGCATCGACCGCAGCATCTGCGTGCCGCCGGTGCGCAGGCTGTACTTCTCCTTGTCGGAGCGGGACAGC
>DASWOO010001356.1:0-3509 GCA_036404335.1 Kofleriaceae bacterium | reverse complement strand
CTCCATCACCCCGCCGAGCTTGTGGATCTCGGTCTTGGGCCGGAGCCCCAGCTGCGGGCTCGACCCGCGCGACGGCGGGGTCGGCGTCGGCGCGGGCCGCCGCGGCATCGGGATCCCGTGGATCGACGGCGCGGGCTGGTCGTGATCGTCGTCCTCGTCCTCGTCGGCGATGTCGTAGACCTCGGTCCCCGCCCGCTTGGAGACCCCGAAGTCCTCGTCTTCGTCCTCGCCGCGCCACTGGTCCTGCGGGCCGCACGAATCCGCGAGCTCGCGCGCGACCTCGGGCGCCGAGATCAGCAGGCCGTTGCGGTGCGCGCAGCGGGTCAGCGCCTCCTGGAACTCGCCCGCGGTCTGGTAGCGGTCGGCCGGCGACAGCGCCAGGGCCTTGGCCATGACCGCGTCGAGGTCGGGGGTCAGCCCCGGGACCTTGCGCGAGATCGCCGGCACCGGCTGCGAGTAGATCTCCTCGGCCGACGTCGTCAGGCCCGCATGCACGAACAGCCGCTCGCCGGTCAGCACCTCGTAGAGGCAGACCGCGAGCGAGTACAGGTCCGAGCGGTGATCGAGCGGCTCGCTCTTCGCCTGCTCGGGCGACATGTAGCCGATCTTGCCCTTGACCTTGTAGAACAGCGAGTTGTGCGTCGCCGCCTTGGCGATGCCGAAGTCGGTCAGCTTCACCTCGCCGCTGTACGACACCAGGATGTTCGACGGCGACACGTCGCGGTGGATCAGCTTGAGCGGCGTGCCCTCGAAGTCACGCTTGACGTGGGCGTAGGCCAGCGCCGACAGGACCTCGCGGCAGATGAAGATCGCGGCGGCCGGCGAGAACCGCTTGCCGCGCCGCTTGGCCTTCTTGAGCAAGGTGCGGAGGTCCCCGCCCGCGAGGTACTCCATGACGATGAAGTACTCGTTGCCGGCGGCGACCAGGTCGATCGTGTGGACGATGTTGGCGTGGTCGAGCGTGGCCGACAGCTTGGCCTCGCGCAGGAACAGATCGATGAACTCTTCCTGCTGCGTGAACTCCGGCAGCAGCTGCTTGAGCACGACCTGCATCTCGAACCCGCCGGCGCCGAGCTTCTTGCCCACGTAGATCGCGCCCATGCCGCCCTCGGACAGGTGTTCGAGGACGACATAGCGATCGATCGGAGCCGCCCCGGCATCGACCATACGAGAAACATTGTAACATCGACTGCATGGACGCGCGGTACCGGCTGGCCCCGATGCGCGAGGTCCGCGCCCGCGAGGAGCGCGTTCAACAAGGGGATCTCGCAGGCGAGGTCGGTGAGGCGAAAACGCTCGCCGCCGAGGTCGAGGCCGCCACGCGCCGCGTTGAGGAGGCCCGCGCCCAGATCGCCCGCGCGGTCCGCTCCCGCGGCCTGGCGCTGACCCGCGGCGTGACGATCGGCGCACTCGCCGGGGCAGATCGCCACCTCGACAAGCTGCGCCACGAGCTCGACGCCGCCGAGGGCGCCCGGGCCCGGGCCGACGCCCGGCACGCCGGCCAGCTCGACGCGGTCGACGCCGCGCGCGCCCGGCTGGGCCGCGCCCGCGGGCAGCGCGAGCTGATCGAGCGCCACTTCGCCGCCTGGCGGGCGGACCGCCAGAAGCTCGCCGAGCGGAGAGAAGACTAACGGACGATCACGCAACGGCCGCCGGACCTCGCGTGTCTCGCGCGCATGAAGCGATGCCTGCGCCTGGGCCTGGGTCTGGGGATGCTCGGAGCGATGCTGGTGCCGTCGATCGCGTGGGCCCAGCCCGCCGACTCGACCCGGATGGTCACCGATGACTGCGCGCGCGCCCGCAAGGCGGGCAAGACCTGCGTGCTCGAGGTCGGCGCCGAGGACGTCGGCGGCGACGCGCCGACCGCCGGCGAGCTCACCGTCCGGGCGCGGGCGTTTCTGCCCGGCAATTCGCTGATCCGGCTGCGCCGCGACTTCATCCCCGAGATCGTGAAGTCGGCCGAGGACCTGTAGCCGTCGGCCCGGCTTATACTCGCCGGCGATGCGAACCCTGCTCGTGATCGCGCTCGCCTGCCTGGCCGCCGCGTGCACCGAGCCGCGCAGCGCCGCCTGCAAGGAAGTGTGCAAGCGGGAAGCCGAGTGCATCGACTCGGTCGCGCTCGACGCGGTCGGCAACAAGCTGCCGTTCGACGAGAAGGAGTGCATCGCGGCGTGCTCGGCGCTCGAGCACGACGTCGAGCACTCGGCGGCCAAGGTCCAGCGCCACATCGAGTGCGTCACCAAGCAGACGGCGTGCCCCGCCGTGCTCGAGTGCAAGTAGTGCTGAGCGCGACCAGCACCGTCGAGTTCGGCGGCGGCGTGCTGTCGTCGACCGTGTTCCTCGAGCGCCGGCTGCGGGTCCACGTGCTGCGCCGCGACCGCCTGGTGTTCGACTCGGCGTACTCGCCCCCGGCCAAGCTGGCGACGCCGTTCGTCCACCTGGTCGCGCAGCTGTCGGGCACGTTCGTGCCGGCGGGCGGCGCGCCGGTCGCCGCGCCCTGCGCGTTCGTGCTCGACGAGTCCGAGTTCGACCGGGTCGAGCCCGGCTCGCAGACCGTGCGCTCGTTCGGCGAGCGCTGCACGGTGATCGAGCTACGCGTGCCGGTCGCCGACGTCGAGCTGCTGATCGGCGTCGGCCGGGGCCCGGCCGCGCTCGCCCCGCCGGTCTGGCAGGCGCTCGAGGCGCTCGGCGCCGCGCCCGACGAGGCCGCGGTGCTCCACCTGATCGGCGCGCTGGGCCAGACCGGCGCGCTGCGCCAGGACCTGACCGCGAGCGTCGTCGAGGTCGAGCCCGAGCGGTTCCAGCGGGTGTGGGCGGTGCTGCGGCCGCTGTACCAGGACCTCGCGGTCAGCGCGTCGCTCAAGCAGATCTCGACCCTGGCCGGGGTGTCGCTGCGCCAGCTCGGCCGCGACTTCACCGAGCTGACCCGGACGTTCGGCCTGTTCGGCGCCGGGTTTCGCGACACGATGCGGATCATCCGGCTGCGCGCCGCGGTGCTGCTGCTGTCGGCGCCCGACGCGACGCCGAGCGACGTCGCGCGGCTCGTCGGCTACGGCAGCCTCGACGCGATGGGCCGGGCGTTCCGCGACGCGAGCCTGGCCGCGCCCAGCATCGTCCAGGACGCGGTCCGCTACCGCGCCTGACGCCGGCCCCGGGATCGCCGGGGATCGAGGGCGTCGCGCACGCCGTCGCCGACGAAGTTGAGCGCGAGGGTCGCGGCCGCCATGACCGCCGCCGGGCAGACCAGCAGCCAGGGGTAGACCACGATCTGCGCGCTGCCCTCGGTGACCAGCGTGCCCCACGACGCCAGCGGCGCCTGGACGCCGAGCCCCAGGAACGACAGGAACGCCTCGGTCAGCATGACCTGGGGCAGGATCAGCGTCGCGTAGACGATGATCGGCCCGGCGGCGTTGGGCAGGATGTGGCGCGCCAGGATCCGCGCCGGGCCGGCGCCGAGCGCGCGGGCGGCGACGGCTAGCTCGCCGTGGCGCAGCGCCAGGACCTGGCCG
>DASWOO010001355.1:0-8904 GCA_036404335.1 Kofleriaceae bacterium | reverse complement strand
GCACCTGGACCTCGACGAGATGCTCTTTCTGGGAGATCGGCTCGACAAGGACGGCAACGACTACCCGGTCAGGGCACTGGGCGTCGCCTGCATCGCCGTCTCCGGCTGGCCCGACACCGAGAGCCGCATCGTCGAGTTGCTCGCCACACCGGACCCCGCAGTAGCCGCCGACTCGCCCCAGCACCAACCCCGCATCCACCCCCACGACAGAATGCTGAGCCCACGAATGTCCGTACCTGCCAACGAGTCCGAGCACGAACCGAAGAGGCGTCCGGTACTCGTACAGCCGGGCGATCCGTGGACCGGCGGCGGCCTGGCCCCAGGGGCGACGTGAGCCGCTTGTCGATCGGGGCCGCCGTCGCCGACCGGATCGCAAGGAGCGCCACCAGCCATGCGACGGCAAGCTTTTGCACCATGTTGGGCCTGCGACACTACACGATCAGCGCCGGCGTGGATCACCCTCGTACAAACGCCGATCGCCGGAATATCGCCGGGACATGACGTTCGCTGGAGTGGCTATCGGAACTGGTGACGTGTTAGCGTGAGCAGCGCGTGACGCAATCCCCCGACGAGTTCGCGCGCACGGTCCGTGCGCACCTCCAGGTCGAAGTGCAGCGCGAGGTCCGCGATGGCCACGCGTTCTTCCGCAAGTGGTACGCGGGCAAGCTGACTCTCGATCAGATCGGCGCGTTCTATCAGACGGTCTATTTCGAATCGTGCCAGGCCGGCCGGCTGCTGCTGCGGCTGTTGATGCTGGCGCCCGACCGCGACGTGTTCAACATCATCGGTCAGAACGTCGCCGAGGAGCTGGGCGCCGGCAACATCGAGAACTGCCACCTCGAGCTGATCCTCAAGCTCGCGGGCCGCTACGGCCGGCCGATCGAGCGCGTGCTCGAAGAGGGCCCGATCGCGCCGCTCGCCACGCTGTGGGGCTCGACCGGCCTCGAGTACGCCGAGCGCAGCTTCCCCGCCGGCCTGTCGTGCTTCACCTATATCGAGGCCGGCGTGCCGTCGCGCCACTCCCAGCAGCGCAAGGCGCTGGTCGAGCACTACGGCGCCCAGCGCTCGCAGGTCGAGTTCCACGACCAGCACCTGTCGCTCGAGGCCGCGGAGGCGTCTGGCGGCAAGAACATCACCGACGCGTCGGTGCCGGGCTACGGCGGCGACGATGTCCACGTCGAGCGCCAGCTCGCGCCGATTGCCAAATTCGCGCGCACCGCCGAGGAGCAGCAGCTCGTGCTACAGGCCATCTCCGCGACCTGCGACGCCAAGATTAGATACTACAACCAGGTCAACGAGCTGATCGCCGGGGGCTGACGCGGCAGGACCTGGGCCATGCACCTCGTGCTCTCGCTCGTCGCCCTGCTCGTCCTCGCCGGCCATGCCCTGGCGATCGCGCGGGCTCGCTCGTACTGGCCCTTCGACCATTATCCGATGTACTCGACACCGGTCCCCCGGATGCGATATCCGCTGATCCGCGGCGATCAGCTGACGATGTTCGCGGTCGTCGGCGTGGACGACGACGGCACGACGGCGGAGCTGCTCGGCGCCGCGGACATCTATCCCGAGGCGTTTCACCCGCTCGATCGCATCGAGGTCGTGATCACGCTGGTCCGCGCCGGGGCGGTCCAGGCGATCGCCGGCGCGCCATCGCCGGCGCTGCACCAGGTGCTCGCCGACCTGGTGACGCTCGCGCGGCAGAACCGCCCCCGGCTGACCGCGCTCCGGCTGGTCGCGATGGAGTGGGCCGACTTTCGCGCGCCAACCTCGGCCTTCGAGCACCCCGACCGCGCGCGGGTGTTCGCGGAAGCCCACCATTCCTGAGCTCCTGCACGCGATCGCGCGGAGCTGGGACGCCTACTGGTTCGCGCCCCGGCCGGCGGCCCTGGTCGCCCTGGCGCGCGCGGTGATCCTCGGCTACGCGCTGATCAAGCTCCGGGATCCGGCGTACGACTTCGCCGCCTGGTACCGCGCGCGGACCTGCCTGGCCGCGCACTGGCAGCCGCCGTGGCTCCTGCGCGTGGCGCGCGTCCCGATGCTGCCGGCGCGCCGCGAGGCCGTGCTCCGCTGGGTGCTCGTCGGGAGCCTCGCGTGCGGCGCGATCGGCCTGTGCTCGCAGCTCGCCTGCGCGATCGCGCTGGGCTGCGCGCTGTACCTGCTCGGCATGCGCCACGGCCTGCGGGTCCACCACACGACGATCACGCTCAAGCTCTGGCTGCTGGCGTTCGCGTGCACCCCGGCGACCGACGTGTGGTCGGTGGACGCGGTGATCGCCCGGCAGCTCGGCGCGCCGCTCGTCGCCACGCCCGACGCGTACGGCTGGTGCCTCCAGCTGTGCCGGACCGTGGTCGCGGTCGTGATCTTCGCGACCGGCATCGCCAAGCTCCGCAACATGTCGCGGGCCGCGGGCTTTGGCCACCGCGGCAACCTGGCCGATCTGCTGCGGCTCCACGACTACCCGCTGGTGTTCGTCCGGCCGCTGGTCAGCGTCAGCCGGTTCGCCCGGCGCGCGCCGTGGCTGGCGCAGGCCTGCGCGATCGGCGTGATGATCGCCGAGCTCGGGTTTCCGCTCGTGCTGTGGTGGCCGGTCACCGCCTGGTTTTTCGTACCGGCGATCCTCGGCATGATCCTCGGGTTTCGCCTGTTCATCGGCGCGCGATTCGACCTGCTCGCGGTGGGCGTCGTCGTGCTCTTCTTACCCTGGGGACGCCTGATCCATGGCTGACGATCGCTCCGCGACCTATCTCACCGGCCTGGGCGTCGTGCTGCCGCCGCAGCACCCCGCGCCCGCGGTCGACGACCCGACCTATCGCGGCTGGACCCATTATCGCCGCGCCGCCGAGGACGACCACCCGAGCACGATGGGCGCGCGCGCGCTCGCCGACGCGCTGGCCCAAGCGTCGCTCGCGCCGGCCGATCTGGCGATGGTGATCTACGCCGGCGTCTCGCGCGACTATCCGCCGTCGTGGTCCGCGGCGGTCGCGATCATGGCCGAGCTCGGCACCGGCCCGGGCTGCGTCGGCACCGACCTCATCAACGGCTGTCTGGGCGGGCTGCTCGGCCTCGAGCTCGCCCGGCGCTGGCTGCGCGGCGGCGACGGCCAGCACGTCGCGGTCGTGTGCGCCGAGCGCTGGGCCAGCTCGATCGCGCGCGACGACGCGGCGCAGAAGCGGCTGTGGGGCAACTCCGACGGCGCGGCCGCCGCGATCGTCTCGGCCTCGCCCGCCGGCGCGACCCTCGAGCTCGCCGGCGTCGCGCTGGTCAACGCGCCGGCGTACGTCGACCACGTGCTCGTCAAGTACGGCGGCACGCGCCACCCGGTCGCGCCGCCCGACGAGGATCCGCAGCGCCGGATCCTGAGCGGCCGGCCGTACGCGCAGCTGATCGAGCACTACCGCGTGTCCTACGGCGACGTCGCCGCGCGCGCGATCGCCCAGGCCGGCCACCGGCCCGAGACCCTGGTGTGCAACCAGATCTCGCCCAACGCCGTGGATCAGATCGCCGACGCGCTGGGCTACAGCCAGGCCCAGGTGATCCGGACCGGCACCGACAACGGCCACATGGGCCCGGCCGATTTGCTGGTCGGGCTGCAGGCCGCGGTCGAGCACGGCTATCCGACGGTGCTGGCCACCGCGAGCAGCCCGTATTCGTTTGGCGCAGCCGTGCTGCGGAGGATCGCCGGATGACTGACTCGATCACCAGCTCGACGACCGACTCGACGAGACCACCGATCCCGTCCGCGCTGCTGGCGCAGCTCCCCCGGAGCTACGCGATGGCCGACCTCGTCGCCCAGCGCGAGGCGATGCGGGCCCGCGGCATCGACGTGCTCGATGTCTCGATCGGCGAGCTGCACCTCGCGCCGGACCCGCAGACCCGCGAGGCGCTGGCCCGGGCGGCCGCCGAGGTCCCGTTCAACCGCTACGGCGAGCTGCGCGGCGGCCGCGAGCTGCGCGCCGCGTTCGCCGAGCTCTATCACCGGCGCTACGGCATCGAGCTCGACCCCGATCGCGAGGTCCTCGCCCTGCTCGGCAGCAAGGAGGGCATCGTCAACCTCGCCCGCGCGTTCGCCGACCGCGAGCACCCGGTCTACTGCGGCCGGGTCGTGTACCCCGTGTACCGCGCCGCCGCGGTCCAGGCCGGCGCCGAGCTCGTCCACCTCGACGGCGAGTGGCAGGACGGCTACCGCCCGAGCTTCGCCGGCCCGGCGCGGCGCGGCGGGGTGGCGTTCGTGTCGTCGCCGTCGAACCCGACCGGCGCCGTGCTCGGCCGCGCGGACCTCGAGCGGTTCGCCGCGCAGTGCCGCGAGCGCGACGCGGTGCTGTGCTTCGACGCGGCCTACGCCGAGCTGTCGGGCCGGCAGGCGCCGATCCTGGCGATCCCCACCGTCGGCACGCAAGGCGTCGTCGAGCTCCACTCGATGTCCAAGTCGCTGTCGCTGGCCGGCTGGCGGGTCGGCTTCGCGGTCGGCGACGCCGAGCTGATCGACGGCCTGGCCCGGGTCAAGTCGGTGTGCGACTCGGGGGTGCCGACGCCGCAGCAGCACGCGCTGCGCCACCTCTTGCCGATCTGCGACCCGATCCTCGATCGCACGCGCCAGCAGATCGCCGGGCTGCAGCAGGTCATGCGCGCCGAGCTCGCGGGCCTGGGCAAGGACCTCTTCGAGACCGACGCGGGGCTATTCTGCTGGCTCCGGCCCGGGCGCCCGGGCGTCGAGGTCGCGCGGGCGTGCCTCGACGAAGGCGTCGTGCTGGTCCCGGGTGCTGTGTTCGGCCCGGGCGGCGCGGACTACGTGCGGCTCAGCGCCACCCTGCCCGCCGAGCGCATGGCCGAGCTGGCCGCGCGATTGCGACGCGTCTTATGATCGAGCTCGAGCATCGCGGCGCCGTGTCCGAGCTCCGGCTGTGCCGCACCGACGCGCACAACGCGCTCGATCCGGCGCTGCTCCAGGCGATCGACGACGCGATCACCGCGGTGACCCGGCGCGCGGAGAGCCGGGTCCTGATCGTGAGCGGCCAGCGGGTGTTCTGCAGCGGCGCGGATCTGGCGTACCTCTCGACGCAGACCGCCGCGCAGGTCCAGGCGTTCTGCGCGCTCGGCACCGGCGTGCTCGATCGGCTCGCGCGCATCGCGATCCCGACGATCGCCGCCGTCGGAGGCGCCGCGCTGGGCGGTGGCTTCGAGCTGGTCCTGGCCTGCGACATCGCGGTCGCGGCCAGCCGCGCGGTGTTCGGCCTGCCCGAGATCCAGCTCGGCGTGATCCCGAGCTTCGGCGGCATCCGCCGGCTGGCGCGCCGGATCTCGCCGTCCGCCGCGCGCGAGCTGGTCTACAGCGGGCGAACGCTGACCGCCGCGCGCGCCCGCGAGCTCGGCCTCGTGCTCGACGTGGTCACGACCGACGACCTCGCCGAGCGCTGCGAGCAGCTCGCGGCGCGGATCGCGCGCGGCTCGCCGCTGGCGCTGGCGGCGGCCAAGCGGCTGTTCGTCGCCGACGAGCTCGGCGGCGCCGAGGGCAGCGACGAGGCCGGCGCCGGGGCAGCGCGCGAGCTCGGCGAGGTCCAGCAGCTGGTGTCGACCGCGGACTGGCGCGACGGGCTGACCGCGCGGCAGACCAAGCGTTTCCCCGTGTTATAGCGGACGTTGCAAAGGATTCATGCCTATGACCGACAGGGTTGTGCTCATCACGGGTGGTAGCAAGGGCCTGGGCGGCGCGCTGGTCTCGACCTTCCTCCAGGCGGGCGACACCGTGGCCACGTTCAGCCGGTCGTCGACGGCGCTGGTCGAGAAGTGCCAGGCCGAGCACGCCGATCGCTACGTGTGGGAATCGATCGATGGCCTCGACTTCGACAAGGCGGCCGGCTTCGTCCGCGCGACCTATCGCCGGTTCGGCCGGCTCGACGTCGTGGTCAACAACCTCGGCGTGATGAAGGACGGCCTCCTGCCGATGATGCCGGGCGAGCAGATCCACGAGATCATCGCGCTCAACGTGGAGTGCACCGCGCGGATCGCACGCGAGGCGGCGCGCTACATGATGAAGCAGGGCTCGGGCGTGATCATCAATGTCTCGTCGGTGACCGGCATCCGCGGGTTCCGCGGCGTGGCGGTGTACGGCGCGACCAAGGCCGCGATCGACGGGCTGACCCGCGGCCTGGCCCGCGAGGTCGGCAGCCGCGGCGTCCGGGTCAACTCGATCGCCCCGGGCCACCTCGAGACCGAGGCCGGCGCCCACCTCGAGCCCAAGCAGCTCGCGCAGATCGCCAAGCGCACGCCGCTGCAGCGGTTGCCCGAGATGAGCGACGTGACGCCGGTGGTCGAGTTCCTCGCGTCGCCCGCGGCCCGGTTCATCACCGGTCAGACGATCGTGATCGACGGCGGCCTGACCTGCTGACCGGCTACCGCTTGGCGCGCGGCCACGGCACCAGCATCGGCACGCGCTGGCGATACGCGCGGTAGCGGTCGCCGAACAGCCGGATCAGATCGCGCTCCTCGAGCTGGACCGCGACGAGGATGTAGCCGGTCACGGCGAGGGCGAACACGAGGTGGCCCCAGGTCATCAGCGGCGTGGCCCAGAACGCGATCAAGAAGCCCAGGTACAGCGGGTGCCGGATCCAGCGATAGAGATACGGCTGGCGAAACGCCGGCGCGGCGAGCGGCACGCGGCGCGCGTGCGCGTAGACCTGCTGCAGGCCGAACAGCTCGAAGTGGTTGATGAGGAACGTGGCGACCAGGGCCAGGCCCCAGCCGGCGAGGTTCACGGCGCGGAGCACGGTCGCGGGCGGGGTGCCGTCGGCGAACGCCCACAGCGTGCCGCCGAGCGGGCGCCACTGCCAGAACAGCAGGATCAGCACCAGGTTGGTCGCCATCACGTAGGTCGTGCGCTCGATCGCCGGCGAGATGACGCGCGTGATCCGCGCCTTCACGCGCTGGCGCGCCATGCCGCTGTGCTGGACCGCGAACAGCGTCAGCAGCGCGCCGTCGATCGCCAGGGCCCTGACCGGTGACTCCGCCGGCCGGCCGAAGTCGATCGCCAGCGGGACGAAGTAGACGCCGTCGGCGAGCTGAAAGTGATAATTGCCAATGAAGCCGACGGCCCACGCGGTGACCGCGAGGAACACCAGATAGGTGAGGCCGCCGTAGGCGAGCGCGAGGATACGTGACATGCAAAGATCTCCTGTCACCCGCGCAGGGTGACCGCCTTGGCCAGGCGCGCCTGGACCTCCGCGCCGAACCACCGCTCCACCGTCTCGTCGATCTCCAGATGCTCGGGCGCGACGCACGCCGCGAGCGGCTCGCGCTGGCGCCGCCGGGCCTCGAGCATCGCGCCGCGGGGCAGCGCCAGCTGCTGCCGGCACCACTCGACCGTCGCACCGACCACGTCGCCCGGCGCGGCGATCCGGTCCACGAGGCCTACCGCTCGCGCCTCATCGGGCGACAGCGCGACCGCGCCGACCAGCAGCCGCGCGGCCGGACCCGGGCCGATCAGCCAGTCCACGGCGCGGCTGACGTAGCGCGGCGGGACCAGGCCCATGGCCACGTAGTTGAAGCGAAATCGGTAGTTGCCGGTCGCCATGATCCGGGCATCGCACATCACCGCGACGCCGGACGCGCCGCCCAGGCAATGGCCGGTCAGCGCCGCGGCGATCGGCACCGGGCAGCGCGCGACCTCGACCACCAGGTCGCCGAGCGCGCGGCAGAACGCGGCGAAGCTGTCGCGGTCGGCGTGCGCCAGCTCGACGAGATCCGCGCCGGCCGAGAACACCCCGGGCGCGCCGCTCAGCACGATCGCCTCGGCCCCCCCGGCGACCGCGTCGCGCACTGCCGCCGTCCAGGCCTCGCTCGCCGCCCGGCTCAGCGCGTTGGCCGGCTTGCGCTCGAGCCGGAGCTCGGCGATCGGGCCGTGCGCGTGCCGCGTGATCGCCTCGGTCATCGCGATCGTCACTCCGGGTTGATCCGGTAGATCGGAAAGTAGCTCTCGATCGCCCCGGTCAGGTGGCTCTCGGCGAGCTTGCCGATGTCGGGCCACTCCCAGATCGCGCCGATCGCGTCGGCCGGCACCATCCAGCCGCGCTCGCACGCGAAGCGCACCGAGTCCTCGACCTCCTGGCGGTTGGCGTAGTGGGTGTGGATGAACGTGTGGCGCGTGATGCACTCGACCGCGCGCAGCAGCTCCAGACGCATCCCGTGCTTCCAGCCGCAGGTGGTGACCACGCCCTCGCGGGCCAGCGCCTTGAGCGTCGCGCGAAACACCGGCGCGCCGATGTTGTCGATGAAGATCGCCGCGCCCAGGCCGTCGGTCCGCGCGTGCACCTCCTGGACGAAGCGCTTCTCGCTGTCGCGATAGCGCGCGGCGTACGCGGGATCGGCCTCGTAGCGCGCGGCCTGGAACGCCAGGTCGGGGTAGCTCGACCGGTCGATCGTCTCGAGGCCCGCGCGCGCGGCGAGCTCGCGCCGGACGGGCGACGACGCGATCAGGATGCCGCGCGCGGCGTCCTTCATCCGGGCCAGGGTCAGCTGCGCGAACGACACCCCGCCGCCCCAGGCCAGGACCGGGAAACCCTCGGCGAACTGCGCCTCCGTCACCTGCAGGCGCCACGAGCCGTAGGCGAGCCGGTGATTCGACCACGCCGTGGGATAGCGCAGGTTGAACGCCGCCCACTGCGGCAGCGAGTAGCCCGAGTCCTTCGGGATCGGCAGGAGGCTGCGGCCCGGCCACTTCGATCGCTTGGCCAGGAGGCCCATCGTGCCGGGCGCGTCGTAGGCATGCGCGTGGGTCATGTAGCCGTAGCGATCGGTGAGGTGCGTGCCGATCGGCAGGCAGATATCGCCCTCGCGCAGGCCCTTGCTGTCGGGACCGGGCTTGAGCACGCGGACCACGCCGCTGTTGCCCAGCACGATCTTGCTCTCGCG
>DASWOO010001354.1:0-3778 GCA_036404335.1 Kofleriaceae bacterium | reverse complement strand
ATCCAGTCGGCGTGCGCGTCGGCGCCGTACGCGGCGAGCGCCGGCTTGGACAGCGCGGTCGTCGAGCTGGTCGTCGCGGTGATCGTCTTGCCCGCCGCGCCGGCGGGCGTGACCGTGCACGTGTACGCCTTGCCGACCCGGGTCAGCGACAGCTGGTACTTGGTCGTCCGGGTCCACGCCACGTCGC
Source organism: Kofleriaceae bacterium (assembly GCA_036404335.1). GTDB lineage: Bacteria > Myxococcota_A > Polyangia > Haliangiales > Haliangiaceae > JABFXX01. Next base: position 3,591 of record DASWOO010001354.1, on the reverse strand, counting down.
GCGACGACTGGCGCTGCACGTCGGACGGCGCGTCGTAGATCGCGATGTAGTGGTTGTTGTCGGAGCTGGCGTTCGGCGCGTACAGCTCGCAGAAGATCCCCTTGTCCTTGGTCGGGTCGTACGGCAGGGTCACCCCGATCTTCGCCTGGTCGTTGCCGTGGGTGGCGTCGACGCTGAGGCTGGTCATCACCGTGCCGTTGGTCATCGCGTCGATCGGCGGGACGATCGCGGTGTGCGCGCCCGACGCCGCCGTGATCACCGCGGCCCCGCCCGCCGCGCTCGCCGTCCCGACGACCTGCCAGCTCGCCGGCAGCGCCGCATGGAACCCCTGGAACGCGACGATCTTGTCGCCGGGCGTGCTCGGGTGCGGGTCACAGATCCCGGCCACCCCGTCGCCGTCCGGGTCATCGCCCGGCGCGGCCGCCGCGATCGGACACGGATCACACACGTCGCCCAGGTGGTCGGCGTCCTCGTCCGCCTGATCGGCGTTCGGCGTGTCCGGGCAGTTATCGCTGGCGTCGGGCACGCCATCGCCATCGCGGTCGCCCGGCGGCCCATCGATCACCACGCCGGCATCGACGTCCGGCGGCGCGGTCTCCGATCCACCGCACACCTGCGCCACGCACGCCTGGCCGGTCGGGCACTCCCCGTCGCTGCTGCACGGCGCGCCCCGCACCGGCGCCGGGTCGAAGCACGCCGTCAGCACCCCGCCAAACACGACGCTCAGGGCGAGCGCGAGACCTGTCCGCATGACCCTGAACGTACGACTCCGCATGCTTGAGAGACTTACGCGTCTCGCACATCCACTATTCCCCCAGATCAGGCGTAGACCAGCGGGGCGCCGGTCGCGGCCGCGGCCTGGTCGCGGCTGACGCCCGGGGCGAGCTCGACGACGCGGAAGCCGTCGCCGGCGGGGGCGAAGACGCCGAGATCGGTGATCACCAGGGTGACGACGCGCGAGGCGGTCAGCGGGTAGTCACAGGTGCGGACGAGCTTGTGCTCCTGCTTCTTGGTGACGTGCTGCATCATGGCGATGACCTGGCGGCTGCCGGCCGCGAGGTCCATCGCGCCGCCGATCCCCATGACCTTGCCGCCGGGCACGGCCCAGTTGGCGATGTCGCCGTTCGCGGCGACCTGCATGGCGCCCAGGATCGCGATGTCGACGTGGCCGCCGCGGATCATGCCGAACGACGCCGCCGAGTCGAACGTGCTGCCGCCGGGCAGCACGGTCACGGTCTGCTTGCCGGCGTTGATCAGGTTCGGATCCTCGTCGCCCTCGTAGGGGAACGGGCCGGTGCCGAGCAGGCCGTTCTCCGAGTGCAGCCAGGCGTGGCCCTCGGCGAGGTAGTCCGCGACCTGGGTCGGCATGCCGATGCCGAGGTTTACGATCGCGCCGGCGGGGATCTCCTTCGCCGCGCGCCGCGCCATGTCTTCGGTGCTCCACATCATGGGCGCTTCCTCACCGTCTTGTACTCGAACGCGTTCTCGTGCTCGGGGACGTGGACGATCCGGTGCACGAAGATCCCCGGGCAGTGCACGTCGTCGGGATCGATCGCGCCGTTGTCGACCAGGTGATCGCACTCGACGATCGACAGCCGCGCCGCGCTCGCCATCACCGGGTTGAAGTTGCGCGCGGTGCGCCAGAACCGGAGGTTGCCGAACCGGTCGGCCTTGTGGGCGCGGACCAGCGCGACGTCGCCGTGCAGCGCGCGCTCGAGCAGGTAGCGCACGCCGTCGATCTCCTTGGTCTCCTTGCCCTGCTCGACCACGGTGCCGACGCCGGTCGGCGTGTAGAACGCCGGGATGCCGGCGCCCGCGGCGCGCATCCGCTCGGCGAGCGTGCCCTGCGGCGTGATCTCGACGAGGATCTCGCCCGACGCCATGCGCGTGTGCAGGTCCTCGTTGCTGCCGATGTAGCTGCAGATCACCTTGCGCAGGATCCCGGCGCGCAGCCACGTCGCCAGGCCCTTGCCCAGGTTGCCGGCGTTGTTCGACACCAGCGTCAGGTTGCGGACGCCGCGCGCGATCACGCCGGCGATCAGCGCCTCGGGGTTGCCCGACAGGCCGAACCCGCCGCACAGGATCGTCATCCCGTCCTCGAGCGGCGCGAGCGCCTCGGCGACCGAGTCGACGAGCTTGTTGCCGTGGCGGCTCACGCCCTCACCGTCCCGGCCGGGCCGAACGCGGCGACCGCCGCGTCGCCAAAGCGCTTCAGGCCGTCCACCAGCTCCGCTTCGGTGATGCACAGCGGCGGCGCGAACACGCACGTGCCGCGCTTGCCGTCGTTGTGCAGCGACAGCTTGCGCGCCACCAGCTCCTTGCCCAGCTGCGCCCACTGCGCCGGCTGGGCCTCGAGCTCGATCGCGCCGAGCAGGCCGATCGATCGCACGAAGCTCTTCGGCGCGACCCGCGCGGCGATCGCGTCGAGCTCGCGGCGCAGCACCGGGCCGAGCCGGGCCGCGTTGTCATACAGGTGCTAGTCTTCGTACAGCTGCATGGTCTCCACCGCCGCGGCGCACGCCGTGGGGTGCGCATAATACGTCAAACCGCACGCCAGGATCGCCTCGTCGAAGTGCCGCGCGACCCGCTCGTGGACGATCACCGCGCCCATCGGCTGGTATCCCGACGTCAGGCCCTTGGCGCACGTGATGATGTCCGGCGTCACGCCCCACAGCTGGTGGCCGAACGGCACGCCGAGCCGGCCAAACCCGGTCAGCACCTCGTCGGCGATCAGTAGCGCGCCTTCGTCGTCGCACGCCTTACGCACGATCGGCCAGTACTCGGCCGGCGGCACCAGCACGCCGTTGGCGCCGGGCACCGGCTCGAGGATCACCGCCGCCACCGACCGCGCGCCCTCCAGCTGCATCGTCTGGCCGATGTTCGTCGCGCACTCGCGCCGGCAGGTCGCCAGCTGCTGGCCGAACGGACAGCGATCGCAGTAGCAGTCCTGGACGTGGATCACGCCCGGGATGCCCGGCTCCATCGCCGAGCGCCGCCAGTCGCCGGTCAGGGACAGCGCGCCCATCGTCGCGCCGTGATAGCTGCGGTACCGGCTGACCAGCTTCATCCGGCCGGTGACGTGGCGCGCGATCTTGAGCGCGTTCTCGTTGGCCTCGGCGCCGCCGAGCGTGAAGAACACCTTGGTGAAGCCCGGCCCGGCCATCTTCAAGAGCCGCGACGCCAGCTCGGTCTTGGCCGGGAACACCGCGTTGGGCGTCGACAGGCACAGCTGATCGGCCTGGCGCTTGATCGCGTCGACGATCCGCTGGCGGCCGTGGCCGGCGTTGACCTGGTACGCGAGCGCGCCGAGGTCGAGCCACCGGCCGCCGTCCGAGGTGGTGAACCACGCGCGATCGCCGCCGGTGATCTCGATCGGCTTGGCGGTGTTCTGCGCCGACCAGGTGAAGAAGAACGGATACTCGCTCACAGCTGCCACCGCTCCGCGTCGACGTTGTGGATGAAGCCCTGCTGGCCCCACAGCTCGCCGGTGTCGAGGTTCATCGCGATCGCGCCGCAGGTCGCGGCGCCGTGCGGCGACTCGGGCGTCGCCATGTTGGTGCACACGCTGCGCGGCCAGCCGTCCTCGCTGCC
>DASWOO010001353.1:0-7430 GCA_036404335.1 Kofleriaceae bacterium | reverse complement strand
GGTCGAGCAGGGCAAGACCAAGTTCGTGCCCGAGCACGAGACCAAGACGTTCATGCACTGGATGACCAACATCAAGGACTGGTGCATCTCGCGCCAGCTGTGGTGGGGGCATCGGATCCCGGCGTGGCACTGCAGCTGCGGCGAGATCACGGTCGCGCGCGCGGCGCCGGCGGCGTGCGGCAAGTGCGGCGGCGCCGAGCTGACGCAGGACGAGGACGTGCTCGACACCTGGTTCAGCTCCGGCCTGTGGCCGTTCTCGACCCTGGGCTGGCCGTAGAAGACCCGCGAGCTGGCGACGTTCTATCCCAACAACGTGCTGGTCACCGGCCCCGACATCATCTTCTTCTGGGTCGCCCGGATGATGATGCTCGGCATCCACTTCATGGGCAAGGTGCCGTTCCGGCACGTCTACCTGACCTCGCTGGTCACCGACGAGAACGGCGACAAGCAGTCCAAGACCAAGGGCAACGTCATCGATCCGATCGACGTGGTCAACGGCGCGACGCTCGAGCAGCTGCTCGAGCGCGTCGACATCGAGAAGCCGCCGGTCGATCTCAACCAGCTCAAGGCCAAGATCAAGAAGAACTTCGCCAAGGGCATCCCGGCGATGGGCTCGGACGCGCTGCGCTTCGCGCTCGCCGCGCTCAACACGACCCTGCGGCTGCGACTGTCGGTCGATCGCATCGAGAAGTACCGCAACTTCATCAACAAGCTGTGGAACGCGTCGCGGTTCGCGCTGATGAACCTCGACGGCTACGACCCCGAGCGGTTCGAGGCCCAGCTGTCGACGCCGGCCGGCCGCGCGTCGCTGGCGATGCCCGAGCGCTGGATCCTGTCGCGGCTGCAGGCGGTGAGCGCGCAGGTCGACGCCGCGCTCGAGGCGTTCCGGTTCAACGACGCGGCCAACGCGATCTTCCACTTCGTGTGGGACGAGCTGTGCGACTGGTACATCGAGATGGCCAAGCCGCACCTCTACGTGAGCCCCGAGGCCGAGCAGGACGCCGCGCGCAACGCCCGCCGCCACGTGGTGCAGGGCGTGCTCGCGACCGCGCTCGAGACCACGATGCGGCTGCTGCACCCGTTCTCGCCGTTCGTGACCGAGGAGATCTGGCAGAAGCTGCCCAAGCCGCCGCAGCTGCCCGGCTCGCTGATGATCACGGTGTTCCCGCGCCCCGACGCGTCGTTCGTCGACCCGGCGGCCGAGGCCGAGATGCAGCGGCTGCAGGACACCGCGGTCGCGTGCCGCATGCTCAAGCAGACCTACGGCGTGTCGCCGGCCCAGCCGATCGCGGTCGAGCTGCGGATCACCGGCGAGGCGTCGCACGCGTCGATCGATCGCCACCTGTCGATCATCGAGCGCGCGGCCAAGGTCGAGGCGAAGGTCTCGGTCGCCGGCCCGGGCGCGGCGCCGGCCCCGGCCGACGCGGCCAAGGCGATGATCGGCGCGGACGTCGAGGTGATCATGCCGCTCGGCGGCCTGATCGACGTCGTGGCCGAGAAGGCCCGGATCGCCAAGGACATCGCGCGGGCCGACAAGGAGGTCACCGGGCTCGAGAAGAAGCTCGGCAACGCCGACTTCCTGGCGCGCGCGCCCGAGGACGTGGTCGCCGAGCAGCGCGAGCGGCTCGCCGAGGAGAAGGCGCGGCACCAGCGGCTGGTCGACGCGCTGGCCACGCTCAGCCTGGGGACGGTGGCGTGAGCCTGGCCGGCCTGTCGCGGCGGCGCGCCGCGCTGCTGGTCGTCGATATCCAGGACCGGCTGCTGCCGGCGATGCCGGCCGACGCGCTCGCCGACGTGCTCAGGAACACGGCGATCCTGATCCAGGCCGCGGCCAGGCTGGGCGTGCCGGTCGTCGTCAGCCAGCAGTACCCCAAGGGGCTGGGCCCGACCCACCAGGCGGTCGAGGACGTGCTGGCGTCGTCCGGCGCGCGGCTCCATCGCTTCGACAAGCTCGAGTTCTCGGCGGCGGCGGCCCCGGCGTTCGCGGCGATCGCCGGCGAGCTCGGCCGCGATCAGTGGCTGGTCTGCGGCATGGAGACCCACGTCTGCGTCTACCAGACGGCGCGCGACCTCGCAGCGCGCGGCTGGGCGGCCCACGTCTGCGCCGACGCCGTGTGCAGCCGGACCCCGCGCAACGACGAGCTGGGCCTGTCGCTGATGGCCCGCGCCGGCGCGGTGATCACCTCGACCGAGGCGAGCGTGTTCGACCTGCTCGGCCGGGCCGGCTCCGACGAGTTCCGCGCGCTGTCCAAGGTGATCAAGTAGATGTCGGCGGGCGAATCGACCAGCGAGATCATCAAGTCGCTCGCGGTCAACGTCGCGATCGCCGTGTTCAAGGGCATCGCCGCGGCGATCACCGGCTCGGGCGCGATGCTCGCCGAGACCCTGCACTCGTTCGCCGACTGCGGCAACCAGCTGCTGCTGCTCCAGGGCGTGCGCGCGGCGCGCAAGCCGCCGGACAAGGACCACCCGTTCGGGTTCGGCCGGTCCTTGTACTTCTACTCGTTCATCGTCGCGCTGCTGCTGTTCTTCGGCGGCGGCGTGTTCTCGATCTACGAGGGCGTGCACAAGATCGAGGAGCCCGAGGCGGTCGGCGACATCACGTGGGCGCTGGTGATCCTCGGCGTGTCGTTCCTGCTCGAGGGCTGGTCGCTGCTCGGCAACATCCAGGCGATCAACAAGCGCCGCGGCGATCGCGGGCTGTTCCGCTACCTGCGCGAGACCAAGGACTCCGACCTGATCGTCGTCGCCGGCGAGAACAGCGCCGCCGTGCTCGGCCTGTCGCTCGCTGCGGCCGCGGTCGGGATGTCGAAGATCACCAACGACGGCCGGTGGGACGCGGTCGGCTCGCTCGCGATCGGCCTGGTGCTGGTCGGCGTCGCGACGTTCCTGGCCCGCGAGGTCAAGAGCCTCCTGGTCGGCGAGGCCGCCGACCCGTCGCTGCTCAGGTCGTTCGAGGAGCTCGCCGACCTCGATCCCAACGTCGACAAGGTGCTCAACGTCCTGACCCTGCAGCAGGGCCCCGGCGAGATCGTCGTGGCCGCCAAGCTCAAGATGCGCCCGGGCATGGACACCGACACGCTGGTCGAGGCGATCAACAGCTTCGAGCGCGCGCTCAAGGCCCGGAACCCCGAGGTCCGGTGGAGCTTCATCGAGCCGGATAACAAGGACTAGAGACCGGGCTGAGCCGCGGCCTGAGGCCGGCTCGCGTGAGCGATCTGGTAGCGCTGTTGCGTTTCGCAGCGTAGAGTTAACGCACCGTGTCGAACGCCGCCCCCGCGTCCCCCACTGTCCACGAGCTCGGCGACGTTCCGCCGCTCGGCGTCGTCCCGTCCCACATGCTCGCGCAGGTCATCCGGGCCAGCCGGTTCGGCGAGCCGCGCGACGCGTTCCAGCTCGAGTCGGTCCCCGTGCCGGCGCTCGGCCCGCGCGACGTGCTGGTCTACGTGATGGCCGCCGGCGTGAACTACAACAACGTCTGGGCGGCGATGGGCATCCCGATCGACGTGATCAAGACCCGCCAGAAGAAGGGCGAGCCGGAGGACTTCCACATCGGCGGCTCCGACGCCAGCGGCGTGGTCTGGGCGGTCGGCGACCAGGTGACCCACGTCCAGGTCGGCGACGAGGTCGTGGTCCACTGTGGCATGTGGGAGCCCGACGACGCGTGGGTGGTCGCCGGCAAGGATCCGATGTTCGCGCCGACCCAGCGGATCTGGGGCTACGAGTCGAACTGGGGCAGCTTCGCGCAGTTCACCCGCGTGCAAGATCACCAGTGCCTGCCCAAGCCGCCGCACCTGACCTGGGAAGAGGCCGCGGCGTACATGCTGGTCGCGGCCACCGCGTACCGCATGCTGCACGGCTGGTCACCGAACGCGCTCGCGCCCGGCGAGCCCGTGCTGATCTGGGGCGGCGCCGGCGGCCTGGGCTCGATGGCGATCCAGATCGCGCGCGCGGCCGGGGCGCGGCCGGTGGCCGTGGTGTCGGGCGACACGAAGACCGAGTTCTGCAAGCAGCTCGGCGCGGTCGGCGTGATCGATCGCCGCAAGTTCGACCACTGGGGCAAGCTGCCGCGCTGGTCGGACGACATCGAGTACAACCTGTGGCTCAAGGGCGCGCGCGCGTTCGGCGCCGCGTTCTGGGCCGCGCTCGGCGACAAGAAGAACCCGACGATCGTGTTCGAGCACCCGGGTGAGACCACGCTGCCGACGTCGTGCTTCATGTGCGAGACCGGCGGCATGGTCGTGATCTGCGCCGGGACCACCGGCTACAACGCCACGCTCGACCTGCGCTACCACTGGATGCGGCAGAAGCGGCTGCAGGGCTCGCACTTCGCCAACGACGACCAGGCGCGCGGCGTCAACGACCTGGTCATCGCGCAGCAGGTCGATCCGTGCCTGTCGCGGACGTTCCCGTTCGCCGAGACCGGCGCGTGTCACCAGCTGATGCGCGACAACCTCCACCCGTCGGGGAACATGGCGATCCTGGTCAACGCGCCGCGGCCGGGCCTGCGCACGCTCGACGACGTGCGCGCGGCGAAGTAAACCTTGGGCGGCATGAGTCAGCCACGGCCGTTTCGCATCCTCGGGGTCCAGCAGATCGCGGTCGGCGGGCCGAGCAAGGCCGCGCTGCGCGGGCTGTGGGTCGACCTGCTCGGCGTGCCGGCGGTCGGCACCTACCGCAGCGAGCGCGAGAACGTCGACGAGGACATCCTGGCGATCGCCGGCGTGGAGATCGACCTGATGCAGCCGATCGATCCCGCCGGCAAGCCTAAGGTCCACGACCCGGCGCTCAACCACGTCGGGCTGTGGGTCGATGACCTGCCGGCCGCGATGGCGTGGCTCTCGGACCAGGGTGTGCGGTTCACGCCGGGCGGGATCCGGCGCGGCGCCGGGGGGCACGACGTATGCTTCATTCACCCCAAGGGCGATGCCGATCACCCTCGATCGGGGGAGGGCGTGCTGATCGAGCTGGTGCAAGCACCCGCGGAAGTAATCGGCAAGCCGGGTGGATGATTGTTCTCTCCAGCCCTAGCGATCACCACACGTTAGCAGGAACCCGCCGGTCGAAGAGGGTGGCACGCGCCCCGTTGTCGGCTATGGTGGCGGACCCAACTTCGAGAGGCTTCATGGCGAACCGCAAGGCGACTTTTGCAAAACGACAGCGCGAGACCGAGCTGAAGGACAAGGCTAAGGCCAAGGACGACCGGCGGGCTCAGAAGCGTGGCGAGACCCCGCGCGACGCGAAGGGTCCGCAGATCGCCTGGGACGAGGCCGTGCAAGCGGTGACCTCGGACGAGGACGCGGTCGCGGCGGGCGATCTGCCGTCGCTGCGCACCGGTAACCAGGACCAGCAGCAGGCGTCGAGCGCGGCCGAAGAAGACCTGCGCGCGAACGACTACCGTGGGTCGAACGACAACGCGGCGCCCTCGGGCCCGGCATCTTCGGGTTCTGCGCCGTCCTCCTCTGCGCCGCAGGCCTCGCCGCCTGCCGGTGCGACGTCCACTCCGCCGCGCCGCTGACCGCGGCTGCGATGGTTGGGTAGCTTGCGCTAAGCTGGCGGCGTGCCGCTACGCGTCCGAGTTTGCAACGTGGCTGACGTGGCTCCGGATGCCCTGCGTGGCTTCGCGGTTCACGGCGTGACCTGGCCGGTCATGGTCACGCAGGTCGAGGGCGAGCTCGTCGCGTTCCCCGGCGTGTGCCCGCACGACGACGTCTCGCTCGTCGACTACGGCGTGCTCGAGGACGGCGCGCTGCGCTGCCGCGTCCACGGCTACACCTTCGACGTGCGCAGCGGCCGCTGCGAGCACAACCCGCGGCTCGAGCTCCGCCGCTACAAGGTCACCCGGATCGACGACGAGATCTGGGTCGACCTGCTCTAGTCCTGGAACAGGTTCTCGGCTTCGGTCTCTTGCCCGTGGCGATCGCCGTGCAGCGCGTCGGACAGATCGTTCGTGGTCTTGCGCAGCCGCTGACCCAGCACCTGGACGAAGCTCCACAGCATCTTGGTCGCCAGCGCCGGCTCGCGCTTGATGATCTCGTAGAAGTCCTTGCGGTGGACCACCACGAGCCGGGTGCCCTCGGTCGCCGTCGCGGTCAGCGATCGCACCGAGCGATCGACCAGCGACATCTCGCCGAAGTGGTGGCCGCGCGACAGCTCCGCCACCGTGGTCTCGCCCTTGGTCAGCTTCACCGCGCCCGACAGCACGACGTACATCGACTCGCCGGGCTGGCCGGTCGAGAAGATCACCTGATCGCTCGACAGCTCGATCATCTCGGCGATGTTCGAGACCCGCACCAGCTCCTTGTAGGACATGTAGCGGAACATCTGCATGCCCTTCAACACCTCGAGCTTGAGCGACACCTCGGTGGTGCGCGGCGCGAGCTCGGTCGACGACGTCTCGCCGACGCGAATGACGACCGCCGTGATGTTGTCGTGCCCGCCGCCGGTGTTGGCGAGGTCGACCATCCGCTTGGGCACCTCCTTGACCTCGCCGTCGGCCAGCTGCTTGGGCAGCTCGTCCTCGTCGACGTAGGCGTACATGCCGTCGGAGCACAGCAGGAACCGGTCGCCTGGCAGGATGTCGAAGTCGAACGTGTCGACCTCGACCGAGCCGTACACGCCGACCGCCCGGGTCACCGCGTTCTTGTACTGCTTGTACGGCGAGCTCTCGATCTGCTCGCGGTTGAGCTTGCCGCGGCGGACCAGCTCGTTCATCAGCGAATGGTCCTCGGTCAGCACGTGGCACTGGTTCTGCCGCGCCAGGTAGACCCGGCTATCGCCGACGTGGGCGATGAACCCGCGCAGGTGATCGCCGCCGCCGGCGATCAGCAGCACGGTCGCGGTCGTGCCCATGCCACGCTTGTCGGGCTCGCTCTGCGCCCGCGTGTGCACGGCCGCACACGCCGCCTGGATCGCGTGCTCGAGGACCTGCAGGACCTCGTAGCTCTGCACGCCCGGGTGGTCGACGCGATAGCGGTCGATCAGCTCGCGGCTGTTGTAGATCGCGTCGCGGATCTCGTGGACCGCGATCGACGATGCGACCTCGCCCGCGGCGTGGCCGCCCATGCCATCGGCGACCAGAAACAGCCGAAGCTTCTTGTCGATGAGGAAGTTATCCTCGTTGTGCGTACGCTGCCGTCCGATATCGGTCGCCGCGGCGAACGTCAGCTCCACCTTCTTCGGGTAACACGCGCGGGTGCGAGGGTCAAACCGCGATCACCGGGGCCAGCGCGGAAGTGATCCGAGCACGCCCGGCGCCAGCTCGGCCTCGACCAGGGCGGTGACCGACCCCGGGTCGGCCTGCTCGTAGATCCGGCCGCCGATGACGAAGATCGCCCCGGACGGCGCGTGAGCCAGCCCCACCGGCACGCCGGCGCGCTGCGCGGCCGTGACCCAGTCGACGGCGGTGCCGGCCATCCGCGCGCGGCACG
>DASWOO010001352.1:0-4626 GCA_036404335.1 Kofleriaceae bacterium | reverse complement strand
TGGACGAGGAAGCGGACATCTTCCGGTCGCTGCAGAACGACTTCGTCGCGGCTCACGGCACTCACTTCCACGAGGTGCCGCCAGCGTACACGAGCGCTGGTCGCGCGTGGTGTCCCAGCACCGTTTCCGGGCCTTCCGTAGGCACGTTCTTGTTACGACGGTGGCGTAACGCAGCTTCCCCGCGGCGCATCGCCCCGAAGCTGCCTCCAAAAACATCACGATTGAATTGACTGCCGTCGCCGCTTACGCTTCGAGGGCGCGCGGTCCGCGCAAAGGCAAACCACATGGAAATTCTCAATGCGCTCCTGCTCATCGTCGGCGGCGTCCTCGCGCTGTCGGGGCTGATCGTCGCCAAGCGCCCCGACGCCCGCCGGCTGATCGATCAGCTGGTCCCGTATCAGGCGATCATCGGCGTCGCGCTGCTCGCGTTCGGGGTGATCAACCTGCTGCGCGCGCTGAGCGGCGGCGTGCTCGCCCTGATCCCGCACAACGCGGTGCTGGGCGTGACCATCCTGTCGCTCGGCGTCACCTCGATCCTGCTCGGCTTCCTGTTCGGCATGCCGCAGCTCGCGAAGTGGACGCCGGGCAACGCCGCGGCCGAGCAGAAGGGCCTCGAGCTGATGGCCAAGCTCGCGCCGTACCAGGTCGTGCTCGGCGGCATCGCGATCGCGACCGGCGTGCTGGTGCTGCTCTACCGGGTCGGGATCCTGAGCCCGCTGTCGCTGTAGCCGCTCAGCGGTCGAACGCGGCTTCGATCCGGGTCAGCACGGCGTCCTCGCTCGACGACACCTTACCGAAGCCGAGGATGCCGCCGGCCGCGGTCGCCACCATCTTGGCGAAGCCCACGATCTGGTTCTTCAGCAGCCGGTTCTGCTCGTCGTTGAGCTGGCTGGCGAGCGCCTTGATGTAGGCCTCCCACGCGGTGAACAGCTCGCCGCCCGGCTGCTTCTGGAGCCAGGTCTGCAGCAGGTCGTAGCCCGGGGTGCCCTCCTCGAGGCCCTTGCCGTGCGCGCCCTGCAGGATCGCGACGCGCTCGTTGTCCTGGATCTCGCCATCGGCCCACGCGACCTGGATCAGCGGGACGAGCGACAGCGCGGCGATCGTGTTGCCGCGCAGGCCGAGCGCCACCAGCTGATCGAGCACGGCCTCGTCGCTCATGCCCGACGCCTTGCGCAGCTCGTCGCGCGACGCCTTGCTGTCGTCCTTGTGCTTGAGCGCCGCGATCTTCTCCTGGTTCTCCTTCTCGAAAAACTGATCTTCGAGCGCGCGACCGCGCTCCTCGAGCGTCATTTGGGTGCTCACGATGGCTCCTTGCCTTGGGACGGATCGAACGTAACGCATATTTCGCCGCCCGTCCGGCGTCGCGGCGCGGGTAGCGGACACCCGGCGCTGATCTTGGCCGACCGCTGAGGTAACGTCGTCGTGTGTCCGAGCGCATTCGCCGTCGTCCGCACCGCAGCGGCTTGCGTCTCTGGCTGACGCCGATGGCGATCCTCGGCGGGATCGCGCTGATCGTGTTCGTCGCGGCGTACACCCTGGACCATAACGTCACCGGCGGCGCCGAGGTCCCCGACAACCCCAGCGCGATCGGCCGCTACCTGCGGTTCGAGCCGAGCCTCATCTCCGACGCGCTGTCCGGCCTGGCCGGGATGACCGCCGCGGTGCTCGGCATCGTGATCACCGTGGTCTCGCTGCTCGTCCAGCTCACCGCCGAGCGATACACCGGCGTCGCGCAGATGTTCCTCCGCGACCGGCGCAACGTCGCGGTCATGGCCTACTACGTCGTGACCTGCGTGTTCGGGGTCGCGCTCAGCCTGTCGCTGCACGAGAAGTTCGCGCCGCGCGCGGCGGTGTTCGCGATGATGTGCGCGTGCGCGTTCGGCCTGATCATGATGCTGCCGTACTTCGCCTACGTGTTCCGGTTCCTCGAGCCGGTCAACCTGGTCGCGCGGATCGAGAGCGAGGCGGCGTCCGACGTGGTGCGCAGCGCGACCGTGCGCGATCCCGAGGCGATCGCCGCGGGCCAGGCCCCGGCGCTGACCGCGCTCGAGGAGCTGACCGATATCACGTCGAACTCGATCTCGGGCAAGGACAAGATCATCGCCAGCCGCGCGATCGACGCGATCAAGGACTTCGTCGTCGGCTATCTCGCGGTCAAGGACCGGGCCGATCCGCAGTGGTTCCAGATCGGCGAGCAGATCAAGGACAACCCGGACTTCGTCGCGATGGACCCCGAGTCGCTGCGCGAGCTCGAGACCAACCGCACGTGGCTCGAGTGGAAGGCGCTGCGCCAGTACCTCGGGGTGTACGCCGAGGCCCAGAACGAGATGCCGGACATCAACTACCTGATCGCGATCGACACGCGCTACGTCGGCGAGGCCGCGCTGGCCAAGGCCGATCGCGCGGTGGTCGAGCTCGCGTTCCGGTTCATGAACAGCTACCTGCGCGCCGCGCTCAACGCCCGCGCGGTGCGCACCGCGTACAACGTGATGAACCAGTACCGGCTGCTGGTCGAGAGCATGATCAAGGGCGGCGCGCCCGACATCGCGCTCGAGGGCGTGCGCCACATGATCTACTACGGCCGGACCAGCTACGACATGCAGCTGGGGTTCGTGACCGAGACCGTGGCGTACGACGTCTCGGCGCTGTGCGAGTTCGCGCACGCGTCGCCGTCGGCGACCGACCTCGACGATCAGATGCTGGCGATGTTCCTCGAGCTCGACCAGCCGCTCCGGCTCAAGCGCCAGGAGGCCGGGCTGCAGGGCATCCGCAAGGCGCAGATCAAGCTGGCCTGCTACTACCTGGCGAGCGGCGCGACCGACCGGGCGGCGAAGATCGCGGCGGACATGGCGGGCGAGGATCGCGACCGGCTGCGGACGATCCGCGAGCAGCTGACCCGGGTCGAGACCAAGGAGTTCTGGGAGATCATCGATCGCGGCCGCAACTTCGAGTACATGCCGCCGCGCCAGAAGGAACAGATGGCCCGGTTCTTCGCGATGCTCGAAGAGCAGTGGGCCCCGACCGGGGCCTGACCGCCCCGGGGCGCGGGTGATCGCGGGACCTACCGCGAATTTCACGGGGCGCTCGTACAACCTCGCGCGCGAGGGTCGACTCGACAAGCATGCGCATCTATCTGTCGCTGTGCATCGGATTTGCGGTGTTGATCATGGGCTGTAGCGACCACGAGGCCGCGCGCGCGCTGCCCGATGGCGGCGGCAGCGTCGGCGGTCCGCCCGAGCAGGCCGAGGAGCGCGACTGCTTCGACGGCCTCGACAACGACGGCGACGGGATGGTCGACTGCGCCGATCCGTCGTGCGCCGCGATCGCGACCTGCGTCGCCGACGTGCCGGCCGGCTGGAACGGCCACGCCATGCTGTACGACGGCGACGCCAGCGCAGCCCCGCCGGGCTGCAGCGGCCTGTGGACCAGCGAGCTGGTCGCGGGCAACAGCGCGCCGAGCGCGGCGCCGGCCAGCTGCAGCGCGTGCGCGTGCGGCGCGCCGGCCGGGGGCGAATGCGCGCCGGCCGGCGGCGCGGCGACGACCAGCCCGCCGACCTCGGCGCGGGTCGGCATCGCGTGCACGATGGCCGACGAGCCCGCGGCCGGCTGCAGCGGCAACGCGTGCATGCCGGTGCCCGACGCCCGTTACGTGGCCGGCGCATGCATCTACCGCAGCGGCGACGCCGCGTGCCCGGCCGGATCGTTCACCGAGCGCCACGTGTTCTACGCGAGCACGCTCGACTCGCGTGACTGCGCGGCGTGCGCGTGCGGCGCGCCGGCGGGCGGCGCGTGCGCCGCGTCGGGCGGCGGCTCGACCGGCGGTGTGATCGGGACCCAGCCGACGACGTTCTGCTGCGTCGCGCAGCCCTGAGCGGGCGCGGCGAACCGGCGGGGCGAGCTGGCGCATCGAAGGCCGGGAAGGGTAGGCTGCCTCGATGCGCACGCTGGTGATGGGCGATCCGCAGGCGTCGTTCGCGACGATGACCGAGATCTTGCGAAACCACGAGCTGCTCGGCGGCGATGGCCGGCTGGCGGACGACGTCGTGCTGGTCTCGATCGGCGATCACTTCGATTACGACCTCGACGATCCGGTCGGCGCGGGCCGCGAGGGCGTGGCGTTCCTGCGCTGGCTCGCGAGCCATGATCCGGCGCAGGTCGTGCTGCTGATCGGCAACCACGACGTCTCGCGGGTCATGGAGCTGGCCGCGATCAGCGACGCGCGGTTCGCCGAGGCGCGGCGCTTCGCGCGGTCGCTCGACGGCGACCCGGCGCGCGATGCGCGGTTCCTCGCGGCGTTTCCGGATCTGCCGACCCGCGGGCTGGCCGCCCGCGACTACGCGGCGTTCTCGGTGGCGCAGCGCGAGCTCGTCCAGGGGCTGCTGCTGGGTGGCCGGTTCCGGCTCGCCGCGACCGGCGCGCTGGCCGACGGCCGCGAGGTGCTGCTCAGCCACGCCGGCGTGGTGGATCGCGAGCTGGCGATGCTCGGGGTGGACGCGACGCCGGCGGCGATCGCCGGGGCGCTCGCGCAGCGGCTCGCGGCGGCGATCGAGCGGGTGCGCGACGACTGGGAGCGCGGCGTGCCGACGGCGCTGTCGCTGGAGCCGCTGCACGTCGCCGGCGCGGGCG
>DASWOO010001351.1:0-7180 GCA_036404335.1 Kofleriaceae bacterium | reverse complement strand
CCTGCTCGGCGAGGGCGGCGACGACGCCCTGCCCCGCCAGGTCCTGCACCGGCCGACCGAGGGTACGTTCCGGATCCGCGACTACGTCCCCGGCGACGACGCCCGGCGCATCCACTGGGTGCGCTCGCAAAACGCGGATCGGCTGATCATGCGGCTACCCGACGAGCTCCCGCCGGAGGATCCTGCGGTGCGGCTGGTGCTCGACACCGAGCTCGGCTCGACCGGCGGGCTCGGCTCGGTCGACGAGCTCAGCTGCCGCGCGCCGGCGCAGCTGCTCGACGCCATGGTGCACGTCTGGCTCGGTATCGCCCGGTCGCTGACCGCGTCGGGCACGCGGGTGACCCTGGTCGCCGCTGCGCGCCAAGCCGGTCCGAGCGCCGGTCCGCTCGCCGGTCCGAGCGCCGGTCCGAGCGCTGATCCGATCCGGCGCGTCGAGCGCCAGATAATCGCGACCGCGCCGCGCGAGGCCCTGCGGCTCGGCGCGCGGGTCGCGTGGCAGACCGAGCTGCCGCTGACCCAGCTGCTCGCGGCGGGCGGCGAGCGCCAGGTCGTGGTGTCGTGCCGGCCGCGCACCCTGCCCGGCATGGCCGAGCCGGTGTGGGTCGTGGTGCCGGAGACCGCGTGGACCTCGCCCGAGGCGTGGACCCCGGCGGTGGGCTCGGCGGCGCTGCTGTTCCCGCTCGGCGCCGAGGACAACCGCGGCCATCGCCAGCGCCGCGAGCGCCGGCGGGTCGAGCGCATGAAGCTCGACCGCGCGGTGTTCAGCCAGGTCGTGTGCTGGGCGGACTGGGTCGCGTTCCCGGGGAACTACGTCGCGCGCCCGGACGAGGGCCGCGTCTCACTGACGGTGATCTCATGACCGGATGGCAACGCCTGCGGCTCGCGCGCCCCGTGATCGGCGTGTACTGGCTGCTGATCCTCGGCGGCCTGGTGCTGTTCAGCGCCGGCTGCCTGCAGCACGTCGATCGCCTGGCCCCGCTGTGGCTCGGCGCGATCGTCGGCACCGCGCTCGGCCAGATCCTCGCGCTGCGCGACGCGCGGCTGTGGCTGACCGGGGTGATCCTGATCGGCCTGGCGTACTTCTCGATGCCGCTGATGAGCCGGCTCGGCGACGGGCTCGCGCTGTGGCAGATCCTCGTCCCGGCGGTGCTCTGCGGCTACTGGAGCCTGGGCGACCGCGCGCTCGCGACGGCGTTCTGGTTCCCCGCCGTGCTGTGGATGCTGTCGATCCTCGATCGTGCCGACGGACGCGCCGACGGCCACGGCCAGGGTCGCCTGGTGCCCGACGCGACCGGCGGCGCGCTGCTGGTCGCGCTCGCCCTGGCGTTCTTCCTGTTCCTGCGGTTACGCGAGTCGCGCCGGGTGGGGCTGTGGTCGGCGGTGGCCGCGCAGCCGCTCGCCGCCGCGCGCCCGGCGTCGATCATTCACCAGCCGGGGGCGCAGCAGCTGCTGCGCGGCGGCTGGACCCTGGCGATCACCGCGACGACCGCGCTGATCACCGCGTGGCTCGCGCCGCGGCTGTGGCAGCTCGAGTCGCTGCGCGGCCAGCCCGCGGGCGCCGCCTCGCGCAGCGTCGAGGTCGGCCTGGCGTGCTGCCCGTCGTCGCGCGTCGCCGAGCTGCGGCGCGCGCGGGTCAAGGAGTACCTCGACCTCGGCATCGGCCGCGACGACGACCGCGTCCAGCCCGGCGGCGAGCACGGCCCGGCATGCGAGATCTGCGACGATGCCGAGGTCGCGGCCGCCCGCTGCGATGACTGCGGCAAGCGCCCGCTCGGCGACCAGCTCGCGGCGATCGCGGCGCTCGGCCAGCTCGGCGCGCCCGAGGGCGCCGGTGTGCCGATCGACACCGCCGAGCGCGACGACGACGTCGGCGCCGGTGCCGGCATCGCCGCCGGCGGCGCTCACCTCGACGGCACGGTCGCCTCGCCGAGCGCGACCTCGGAGCTCGGCGCCGCGCTCCCCCCGCCGCCCGTCCCCCCGGTCGTGATCGTCCCGGCGCCTGCGCCCCCGCCCGCCCCGGTCGCGGCTACGCCCGCCCCGCTGCCCGCGGCCCCGGCGCCGGCCCACATCGCGAGCGATCGCCCTGCCACTGGCCCCGAAGCCGCCGGCCCGGTCGCGCACCTCGCGCCGCCGCCGCCGGCGCTCTGGCGATGGCTCGCCGTGCTCGCGCTCGCCGCGCTGGTCATGCAGGCGGTCGCGCTCGCCCTGCGCCCGCTGCGCCGGCTCGTCCTGCTCCGCCACCTGCGCGACCCGCTGTGGCCCGAGACCATCGACCAGCGGATCTCCAACGCCTGGCAGCTCGCCCTGATCGGCCTGGGCGACGCCGGCTGGCGCCCCGACGCCAGCCTCGCGCCTCGCGAGCTCGCCGCCCGGTCGCACATCGATGGCATCGAGCGCTGCGCCGTGATCCTCGAGCGCGCCCGCCACGGCCTCGGCATCGACGCGGCCGACCTGTCCGAGATGCGGACGTCGGCGATCGCCGCCTACGCCTCCGCCCGCAGCCGGCTTGGCGCGCTCGCCCGCGCCCTGACCTGGCTGCGCCCGCCGCTGAGCTAGGGTCGCGAGCTCGGCCAGGCTCGGTAGCTCAGGGCTAGACCGCCGGCTGGGCCGCCGGCTGGGCCGCCGGCTGCGCGGGCGTCTGGGGCTGACCGGTGATCACGTTGCCGAGCGCGGTGCCCAGCGAGCTGCCGAGCGCGCCGAGGGTGTCGGACGCGACGCTCTCGGTGACCCGACCGGCGCCGCGCAGGACGCTGCTGCCGATGCCGCGCCCGCCGAGCCCGCCGATCACGGTGTCGAGCTGGCGGTCGTCGATCGAAGGAAGGATGCAGGACGAGATCTGGGTGGACATGGAGATGCCTTTTCTGAAAGTCGGAGATGGATGGATAGATGGATGGATGGAAGCGGTGATCGATCGCGGCGCGCGCCTACGACCACCAGCCAAGCTGCTGCCCGACGTTGCTCGCGGCCGCGGCGACGCCGCCGCCGATGCCGCCGACCGCCGCGCCGATTGCCGCCCCGGGGATCGCGCCGACGCCGCCCGCCACGACCCCGTTGACCGCGCCCTCGACGGCGCCGCCCGCCGCGCCGGTGCCGGCTCCCGATGCAGTGGCCAGGCCGAGCGACTTCCAGCTGAAGCCGCCGGTGACGTCGCCAAGCTGGTCGAGGGAGATGCTCTCGAAAGCCTCGAAGGAAGAATTCATCATGTCCGGTCGTAGAGCACGCGACGTACCAGCGTAGGGCCCAAAGAGATCCGTGCGGTTAGACACCGCCCGATCGACTCAGCTGACGCCGCTGGTAGTCAGAGCGTTCGCGCGCGACATCAGCGGCGCGCGCCGTTGCATGCCGGGCCACGCTTTCCCCGGGTCAGAGCTCCGCGCGTAGATTTTTATGCAAAACGGGCCGCCTGCGCCTACGACGACGACGAGCGCGGTGGAACGGTCGACCTGCAGGGCACGAACCTCGTGTTCTTCACCAACAGCCAGCAGAAGGCCGGCGCGATCTTCGCCGGCATCCGCAAGACGAAGCAGAAGCAGTTCCCCGAGCTCGAGAAGTCCTTCGCGGAGTACGGCGAGTGCAGGGGCGGCTTCAGCTGCTGAGCGCCGGGTCGCATGGCGTGGCAAGCGGGGGCGGTCCTAAAAGCTCGGCAGGACGCGGCGAAGCGGGCTCAACGGGGCTATAGTGCGTCATGCTCCATGAGTTTCTGCAAGCAAACCGCGTGGAGCTGACGGCAAGGTGCCGCGCCAAGGTGGCGGCCCGATCTTCGCCGCCCCCGACCCCGAATGAGCTCGAGTCCGGCATTCCGATGCTGCTCGACCAGCTGGTCGAGCTGCTCCGCACCGAGCAACCCGGGCAGACCTCGGAGCCGGCTGCCGTCAGGAACAACATGGAGCGCTCGGCCACCCAGCATGGCGGCGATCTGCTGCGGCAGGGGTTCACCGTGGATCAAGTCGTTCACGACTACGGCGATCTGTGCCAGGCGGTGACCGAGCTCGCGCAGGAGAATCACGAGCCGATCAGCGTCGGTGAGTTTCACACGTTCAATCGCTGCCTCGACAGCGCGATCGCCGACGCCGTGAGCGAGTTCGGTCGCCAGCGCGATCACGCCATCTCGGCGGAGGGCGCGCGGACCCTCAACGAGCGCCTGGGGTCCCTCGCACACGAGCTCCGTAACCTGTTGAACACCGCCATGCTGGCGAGCGCCGCCATCAAGGGCGGGCACGGCGCCATGGCGGGCGCCACGGGCGCGGTGCTCGACCGGAGCCTCGCTGGCCTTCGCGATCTGATCGATCGCGCGCTCGCCGATGTCCGTCTCACCTCCGGCCTGCAGGCGCAACGCGACCTGACGGTCTTGGCGGTGGTCCTCGAGGAGGTGACCGTCGCGGCGCGGCTCGATGCCGCCGCCCGAAAGCTTTCGTTCACCGTGTCCGTCGAGCCAGGGCTATCGGTCGAGACCGATCGCCAGATGCTGTCCTCCGCGCTCGCCAACCTGCTGCAGAACGCGTTCAAGTTTACCCGGCCCGGCGGCCACGTGTCCCTGACCGCTCGCGTCGTTGCCGAGCACGTGCTGATCGAGATCGCCGACCAGTGCGGCGGCCTTCCACCGGGCTGGGCCGAGGAGCTCTTCGCGCCGTTCGTCCAGCGGAGCGACGATCGCACGGGCCTGGGGCTCGGTCTCTCGATCAGCCGTCGCGCGGTCGAGGCGAGCGGCGGGACGCTCCAGGTTCGCGACGTGCCCGGCACGGGCTGCGTGTTCACGATCGATCTGCCGCTGCTTTCATAGCGCCAGCGTCCCGGGTGGTCAGATCCGGGCGAGGCCGGGCTCGCCCGGCAGCGAGATCTGCAGCAGCTCGAGCTCCGGCGTCGCCTCGCGCCACACGAACGGCTGACCGGCGGGCACGACGAACGCGGCGGCCGGGCCGAGCCGGTGGCTGGTGTCGAGGGTGAGCTGGCCGCGCAGCACGAAGTGGAACAGCAGATCCGCCTCGTGGCGATAGGCCGGGCCGCGGGCCGCGCTGTCCGGATCGCGGACGCGCAGCACCCGGGCGCTGGCGAGTCCGCCGGTCGCCGCGTGGATGCCGAGCTCGCACGATTCGAACCCGGCGATCGCGGCGGGCTCGAACTGCGCGGCCGAGGGCCGATGCCAGACGAAGCGCTGGCCGGTCCAGGCGCGCCCGGCGGCTCCGAGCTCCGCCGGCAGGTTCGGCAGGTCGCGGTCGTGATCGACGTGCGTGGCGTGGACCGCGGGCGCGCCGAGCTCGATGACCTCGAGGCCGGGCGACGCCTCGAGCACGCGGTGGCGGATGCCCGGCGGCTGGAGCACGCACTCGCCCGCGTGCATCACGAACGGCTCGCCCTGGTCCTCGAACACGACCCGGACCCAGCCTTGATAGACATAGATCAGCTGGAACTGGATCGCGTGATGGTGGACGTAGTCCGCGACCGGCCCGCCGTCGGGGATGCGGATCAGCGACGCGATGTACCGGCCGCCCTGGCGATCCGGGATCAGGTCGCGATACTGCATCCCGGCGCGGCCCTGCTTCCACGCCGCCTCGGCCGCGCCGTCGACAACGACGTACGACGGTCGGGTCGCCGGCAGCTCGGCCCGCGCGACCAGCCCCGCCAGGTCGCCGCTGCCGGTGCGCACCAGCCGGACCCGCGCCCCCCGGCCGCCGAGCAGCGCGATCGCCGGCGCGTCGGCGGGGAAGATCGTATCGAGGCGCATCCCCAGCCCGGTGAACAGCGCGATCGCGGCGTCGAGATCCTCGCACTGCAAGCTCTGGGTGCCCGCGGCGGCGTCGTCCCGGCCTGGCTCGGTCATGTCTGGCGATAGCACGCCGTCCCGCGCTCCGTCAGCCGACCCAGGTCGCTTGCCGTACGAAAATCCTGCAGTGTTACAGGGATTCCGCGCTAAAATGTCAAGTTAGCTCGCTCTAATGATGCGAGATGTCACAGAAACCAGGCACGTAGCCTGAGCTACGTTACTTACAACCAAACGAATGAATAAAATTTCATAGCAAACCTCACAACATTTCGCCCCACCGATGCGGTAACCGACTGATTCTCCAAGTTGGTTTGCATTGGATTCGGCCCACGACACGAATACACTCGAAGCTGGATGGAACGATCACGCGCGGGTGGCCCAACCACAGCACTGTCTGTGCGGGGTCCCTCACGGTGATCGGAGTCGAACCTTTGTGAAAGGCTTCATGCCCGGGACCGCGCCGTCTTCGACTGCCAAGAGCCAGATTGCGAAGCTTCCCGAGGTCGTGGGCCTCGTGCTCACCGACGCCGGCGGCGCGGTGCTCGAAGCCTCGCTCGAGACCGCGACCGGGCTCGACGGAGAGACGATCGGCGCGATCAACCTCGCCACCAAGCAAGCGCTGTCCCGCTGCGGCAACGCGCTGGCGCTCGGACCGCTCCAGCGATTCACCGTGACCGGGCCGCGCCGCGCGAGCCTGGTCTCGGTCTTCGATCACCAACTGCTCGGGGTCTTCATCGATCCCACCAAACCCATCGGGGCGTTCGAGCGCAAGCTCGCCGACGCGCTCGAGCGCTGAACAGGAGGCAACGTGCTGGAACCTATTCTCCAGGGTCTCCGCGAAGTGGAAGGTGTGCAGGGCGCGCTGGTGGTCGACGATGCGGCGCAGGTCATCGGGTATCGCGCGCACGCGATCTACGACGACATCTCGGTGCTGTACCAGGTCGCGCGCTCGGTGCTGACCGCGGTCGAGTCGGTGCAGCTGGTCCAGGACGACTGGGACACGCTGACCGCGCAGTTCGGCGAGGGCAAGCTGCTGCTGCGCAGCCTGCGCACGCCGCAGCCGCGCCGCTACATCCTGGCGGTGATCGCCGACGGCAACCTCAACGTCGCGTTCCTCGGCGTCGCGCTGCGGGTCGCCTCGCAGAAGCTGCTCGGCGAGCTCGAGCAGCCGAGCGCGTCGCAGAGCGGCCCGATCCCGGTGACGTTCGCGTCGGGCGGCACCGGCCGGTTCCCGCGGGTCGACTCGACGCGCACCGAGCTGCCGCGCCAGGGCCACAGCTGGTCGGGCAGCCCCGGCACCGGCGTGCGCGGCGGCAGCGGCGTGTCGGGCGGCTCCGGCGTCACCGGGCCGATCGCCACCGCGCGCAGCGGCTCGAATGTCACGCCCGGCCAGGCCCCGGGCTCCGGCGTCGGCCAGGC
>DASWOO010001350.1:0-1830 GCA_036404335.1 Kofleriaceae bacterium | reverse complement strand
CTCGTAGGCCTCCATGTACTGGTCCCACTTGCGGGACTCGGTCATGTCGGCCGAGTTGAACTTCCAGAAGTGCTCGGGGTCGGTGACGCGCTCGAGGAACCGCTCGTGCTGCTGCTGCTGCGACACGTTGAGGAAGAACTTGAGCACGACGCAGCCGTTGCGCGCCCAGTGCTTCTCGGCGGCGACGATCGACTCGTGGCGCTCGTCCCACAGGTCGGACAGCTTGGCCGGGCGGCGCGGCAGCTTCTCGCCGTCGAGGTACTGCGGGTTGACGCGCACGGTGAGGACTTCTTCGTAGTGGCTGCGGTTCCAGATGCCGATCCGGCCGCGCTCGGGCAGGTTGCGGTAGCAGCGCCACAGGAAGTCGTGGTCGAGCTCCTCGGCGTTCGGCGACTTGAACGAGTACACCTGACAGCCCTGCGGGTTGATGCCGGTCATCACGGCGCGGACCGTGCCGTCCTTGCCCGCGGCATCCATCGCCTGGAAAATCAGCAGCACGCTGTAACGGTTGTACGCGTAGAGCCGCTCCTGCAGCTTGCCGAGCTGCTCGGTCTGCGCCGCGAGCGCCGCGTTGTCGGCGTCCTTGCCCGGCTTGTCCTCCGGGTCCGTGACGAACTTGCGGAGCTTGAACGAGCCGTCGGTCGGCGCCAGGAACGGGCTATCGATCGGATCGAACAAGATCGGATGCGCCATCGGCTCACTATAGCGCGGACGAATCATTGTATGGTGCAGCGTCATGTCGACGACCGAGCACAGATCCGCGACTTCTTATTCCGAGCACGACAAGCTCGGGCCGCTGGGCGCCCGGACCTCGCCGCTGGGTGACCCCGCGCAGCTTCGCGGCGCGCTCGTGCGGTCGTTCGAGGCCGCGGCGCAGGCCGCGCGCGAGGCGGTGGCGGAGGTGGACCAGGGCTCGGCGGCGGCCGCGGTCCACGACTCGCGCAAGGCGCTGCGCCGGGCGCGCGCGGTGCTCGGGCTCGTCGGGGGCGCGCTGCCCAAGGGCGAGCGGCGCGCGATCCGGGACGCGCTGCAGGAGGCGCGGCGCGCGCTGTCGTCGGTGCGCGACCACGCGGTGGCGCCCGACACGCTCGCGGGTCTCGAGCTCGGCGAGCGAGATCGCGCGACCGCCAAGACCGTGCTGACCAACGCCACCGAGGCGATGCCGGCGTCCGCCGAGATCAAGCAGCTGCTCGGCGAGGCCGCCGCCCGCGCCGCCGCGCAGGCCGAGGCGCTGCGGGCCGCGCTGCCAGCCGAGCTCGAGTGGGACACCGTCGCGGCCGGCCTGGCCGACACGTATCGCGAGGCGCGCGAGGCGATCAAGGCCGCGAAGAAGTCGAAGGCGGGGTTCCACACCTGGCGCCGCCGCGCCAAGGAGCTGGTCTACCAGCTCGACCTGGTCGCCGAGCACGCGGGGCCGCGGGTCGCCGCGATCAAGGCCGAGATCGCCGGGGTCAGCGACGCGCTGAGCGAGGCCGTCGATCTGATCATGCTGCACGACTTCGTCGCGACCTATCCGCAGGGCATCGCCCAGGACGCGATCGACAAGCTGCGCGAGACGATCCACGGCCAGCTCGACGAGCACATGAAGGCGGCGCGCAAGACCGCGCGCGAGTCGTTCTCGCAGAAGACCAAGAAGTTCGAGAAGCGCGTGACCAAGTCGGTCCACCGCGACCTCGCGCCGGCCGATGACGAGCCACCGCACACCGAAGCTTTCTGACCATGTGCATGATGCTGGTGTGAAGCGCGTTACCAATTCTCTCTGTTAGAAAGACTCTCAGGAGAGTGCTACGCTTGCGGGATGGGTGAGGGAGATCAACGGAATTCCATCCG
>DASWOO010001349.1:0-3223 GCA_036404335.1 Kofleriaceae bacterium | reverse complement strand
CAACGATCAGGAGATCGCGGTCGGCCTGACCTTCGGCCTGCTCCTGTCGCACGACGCCGGCAAGACGTGGGTCTGGATCTGCGAGGACGCGTTCCCCTACCAGGGCATGTACGATCCCAAGTACGCCTACGCCGCGAGCGGCGCGCTGTACGCGACGACGTTCGACGGCGTCAAGGTGATGCGCGACAGCTGCACGTTCACCCCGGTCGCGGACACCAAGCGGTTCGTGACCGACGTGATCGCCGAGCCGGGCGGCAGCTCGTACTACACCGCGGCGGAGCCGGGCGACACCTCGGCGACCCCGCCGGTGCCGTCGGACTACCAGGTCTACCACAGCACCGACGACGGCCTGACGTTCCCCAACCCGGTCACCGTGCCGGGCATGGCCACCTGGTGGCAGACGATCCGCGCGGCGCCCTCGCTGCCGGCCACACTCTACCTGACCGGCTACAAGTACGTCCCCGCCGCCGACCCCAAGGACAAGCCGGTCCGCCAGAACGTGATGTACCGCAGCGACAACGCCGGCGCGGCGTGGACCGATCTCAAGATCGACGCCGGCAAGGGCGTGACCCTGGCGCCGAACTCGGTGATCGACGTCGTCGGCATCGCCAGCGACGACCCCAAGAAGGTCTACATCCGGGTCGAGGTCGACGACAACGTGATGAGCGACTCGATCTACAGCTCGGCCGACAGCGGCGCGACCTGGACCAAGCTCATCACCCAGCCGGTCGCGATCCTCGGCTTCGTCGTGCGCGCCGCCAAGAACCCCGGCGGCAAGCACGACCTCGTGCTCGCGACCGAGGCGATGGGCACGCAGGTCTCGCACGACGACGGCAAGACCTGGAGCGGCGCGCTGGCCGGCGCCCCGCACATCAACTGCCTGAGCGAGAACACCGCCGGCGAGCTGTGGGCGTGCACGCAAAACTACAGCGGCGTCGGCGGGGTGCAGAGCGACGACGCCGGCGTGATGAAGACCGCCGATCTGGAGACCTGGACCAAGGTGCTGCGCTACCAGGAGCTGACCAACGCGGCCGCGTGCGCCGCCGACACGGTGCAGGCCAAGACCTGCGCGCCGATGTGGTGCGCGGTTTGCGCGCAGCTCGGCTGCAAGGCCGCGGCATCGTACAATTGCCCGGGCGGCACCGAGGTGCCGATGGTCGAGCCCAAGAGCGGCGGCTGCTGCGACGCGGGCTCCACCGGCTCGGGAGCCCTGGCGCTTGGCGTGATGATTGGTACGGTGCTGCTGCGGCCTCGGCGTCGCAGCAAGGCGGACCATGAATCTCGGCGTCCTTGATCGGCTCGCGTATCGCTCGCAGCATCTCTCGTTTCTGATCCAGGCGACCCTGGTCCAGGAGGCGACGCGCTGGGTGACGCGCATGCCCCGGCCGGAGGTCTCGCGCGACGAGCTGCGCGTGCTGCTGCGTCGGCGCGACCAGCTCCACGCCCGCGACGTCGCCAACGTCGAGGCCGGGCTGTACCCGCGCGAGCTGCTGTTCGACATCCCGGTCGGACGCTACGTCCGCAACCTGCCGCGCCTTCTGCGCGACACCCCCAACATCATCCGCCGCCGCCGCGCCGGCGCGTACAACGAGATCCCGGTCGTCGACAAGCAGCGCTACCCGGCCTACTACCGCCGGACGTTCCACTGGCAGACCGACGGCTACTTCAGCGAGCACTCGGCCGAGGTCTACGAGCTCGGCGTCGAGCTCCTGTTCCGCGGCACCGCCGACGTGATGCGCCGGCAGATCATCCCGCCGATCACCGAGCACGTCCGGGCGCACGGCACCGGCCTTCGGCTGCTCGACGTCGCGTGCGGCACCGGCCGGACGCTGCACCAGATCGCGCAGGCCCACCCGGGGCTGCGGCTGTACGGCGTCGATCTGTCGCCGGCGTACATCCGCGAGGCGCGCAAGCGGCTCGCCAAGCTGGCCGAGGTCTCGCTCGCCGTCGAGAACGGCGAGGCGCTGCCGTACGCCGATGCCACGTTCGACATCGTCACCAGCGTGTACCTGTTCCACGAGCTGCCGCGCAACGCCCGCCGCAACGTGGCCCGGGAGCTGTTCCGCGTGGTCAAGCCGGGCGGCCTGATCGTCCTCGAGGATTCGGCGCAGCTGGTCGAGAGCGCCGAGCTGGCGGCCGCGCTGCGCGCGTTCCCCGGCGAGTTCCACGAGCCGTTCTACAACGACTACCTCGAGGACGACCTGGCGGCGCTGCTGCGCGAGGTCGGGTTCGTGGTCGAGGCCGCGGAGCCGTGCTTCGTCGCCAAGGTCGTGACCGCGCGCCGCCCGGCCTAGCTCGGGCCTGCGCCCGCGGGCGGTGTGCTAGCGTCGGAGCGATGCGAAGTCTTCTGGTCGCTGTCCTCCTGGTCGCGGCGTGCAACAGCACGCCGAGCACGCCGAAACCGACGAGCGGCGCCCCGGCGCCCAGCGCCCCGGTGCCGCCGACCCCTCCGCCCGCGCCCGTCGGCGGCACGACGATCGCGCTGGTCTACAGCGGCTGGGAGATCTGGATCGGCAACGACGACGTGACCCCGGCCGACGATCCGGTCCACTACCCCGGCGCGCTCAAGGCGCTCAAGGCCGGGCTCGATCAGGCCGACCTCGCGCACACCCTGCCGGCCGGGTCGCAGGGCCTGGTCATCACCTACACCAACAAGGCCGTGATCCGCGTGCCGCTGGGGCCGGTCGCCAACCTGACCTCGGCC
Source organism: Kofleriaceae bacterium (assembly GCA_036404335.1). Classification (GTDB taxonomy): domain Bacteria; phylum Myxococcota_A; class Polyangia; order Haliangiales; family Haliangiaceae; genus JABFXX01. The sequence goes on along the minus strand of DASWOO010001349.1, from coordinate 519 downwards.
GCGCTCGGCACCCAGAAGGACTACGTCGACACGAAGGGCTCCGAGCTGGTCGCCGGGATCCAGCTCGCGATCGACCAGCTCGAGAAGGCCCAGACCAGCAAGAAGCAGCTGATCGTGCTGTCCGACGGCAACGACACCAACAACGAGGCCGCCAAGCCGGCGCTCGCGCTGCTCAAGAAGCGCGCGGCCGGGCTCGGGATCTCCGTCGATTCGATCGTGTACAAGTCGGCGCTGTCGAACGACCCCAACATCACGACCTCGCTCACCGCCCAATCGACCACCGCCAACTCGGCCGATCTGATCGCCCAGGCGCTGGTCCACGCGATCCAGCATCCGGGCGGATCCTGATCCTTCGGCGCTCGGGCCGATTCCGCCGAGGTGAGTGTCCAGGAGCTCGGGGATCCCGATCGCCGGCTACGTCTCGAGCGGCTCGGACAGCACCGCGCCGTGGCTGTCGATGACCCGCGCGTAGTAATGGGCGCTGTCCTTGGGCGTGCGGCGCTGGCTGCCGAAGTCGAC
>DASWOO010001348.1:0-8917 GCA_036404335.1 Kofleriaceae bacterium | reverse complement strand
CTTCTGATTACCGCCGTACCCGAGGTTGTTCTCGTGGACCAGCGTGCGCAACCCGAGCCGCTTGGCGACCGCGACGGTGTCGTCGCTCGACGCGTCATCGACGCACACGATCTCGTCGTAGGTGCCGGGCGGGATATCGGCCACCGTGCGCTCGAGCGTCTTGGCGGCGTGATACGCGGGGAGGACGACGACGACTTTGTGTTGATCGATCATGGGCGAGTCCGTCGATAGATGACCGCGGCCTGCACGGTGGCCTCGGCGCGGTAGTGGTCCGCGACGTAGCGGGCGAGATCTGGATAACGCGAAAGCGGGTAGCGACGCCAGTGATGCAAGCTGGCCGGGGCGGTGTCGATGATCAGCGCCGGGCGGAACGCCTCGAGGTCGGCGAGCAGGGTCGGGATGGCATCCGGCACGCCGAGCTTGTCCTCGATCTCCGCCGGCAGGTCCTGGGCGAGGCCGATCGCCGCGTAGCCGGTGACATAATGACAGCCGACGAACCGCGTCGCCGACAGCCGGTCGGCCGCGACGTAGATCAGCGGAAAATAGCCCCACACGAACACGCGCTCGTCGGCGCGGGTGTGATCGTGGACATAGGTAGAGATCTGGTCGTAGGCATTCGGCTCGTTGCCCAGCCACTGCATGGTGCGCGCGAACGGCCAGCTCGCCAGCCAGCAGCCGACGACCGGAACCAGCGCGCCGATCGCCACGGCCCGGCACCACCGGCGCGAGTCGCGGACCCGCGCGAAGCCGACCGCGGCCAGCGCGGCCAGCGGCGGGATCACCGCCGGGAAGTAATGATCGTAGAACCGGCCGCCGAGGAAGATCATCGCGGTCGCCGCGAGGGTCCACGCCGCCAGGAGCCAGGTGACCTGCGTCGGCTCGCTCGCCGCGGCCGCGGTCCGGGGCCGCACGCCGCGCAGCGCGACCACCGCCAGCACCCAGAGGATCATCACCAGGCCGAGCCACGGCAAGAAGCTCGCGGCGAACCGGACGAGCCACGGCGAGTGCGCCGTGCCCGTCGGGATGTACAGCCCCAGCGTCCAGCGGAACGCCCAGTAGATCAGGTCGTGCCACACCCCGAGGCGCGTGAAGTACAGCGCCGCCAGCCCCCACGCGATCGCCACGCCCAGCCACAGCGCGGCCGCGCGGCCGACGTCGCCGGCGAACCGCGAGCCGGCGCCGAGCACCGGCCGGCGCAGCACCAGCCAGGCCGCGGCCGCCGCCGGCAGCGACACCGCGGTCGGCTTGATCAGCGTCGCCAGCCCGCACAGCACGCCGGCGCCCGCGAGCGCGATCACCGCGCCGGGGCCCGCGCCGAGGCCGCGGCGCACGATCAGCCAGGCCGCGATCGCCAGCGGCAGCGAGTACAGGAGCTCGCACTGGCTCGCCAGCACCTGCGGCTCCTGGACGATGACGAACCCGGCGTAGAGCAGCGACGCGATCACCGGCGTCGTCAGCCGGCGCGGCGGCCCGGCCGTCGACGTGGGCGACGCGCGCCGGGCCAGCGCGCCGACCGCGATCGCCGTGCCCAGCACCCACAGGATCGTCAGCGCGTGCAGGCCGATCATGTTGTACCGGCCGACCAGCGCGAACCCGGCCTCGTACAGGTAGAACACGCCCGGCGGCTTGCTCTCGACCCCGGCCCGGTACGGCGGCTGGCCGGTCGCCATGCTCGCGGCCGTCGTCGCGTACAGCGCCTCGTCCTCGTTGAGGATGTCGACCCGCAGGCTCGGCGCCCGCAGCACCACGACCGCGGCGGCGACGATCGCGAGCGCCCACGCGGCCGCGCGGCGAGCGCTGGTCGTCCCCGACATCGAGGCTCGTGTAACACGCGGGCCTCGGTCGCTGTCCATCGGAAACGTTACGTAATCAGCCTCGCAGGTACGTCCACGCCAGCCACGCCCAGCCGATCAGGAACGCCAGGCCGCCGAACGGCGTGACCGCGCCGAGCAGCTTCACGCCGCTGGTCGCCAGGGCGTAGAGCGAGCCGCTGAACAGCACGATGCCGACCTGGAACAGCCAGCCCGCGGTCTGCGCCTTGGGCACCGTCCCGGCGACGATGCCGACGAGGATGATCGCGAGCGCGTGGTACATGTGATAGCGCGCGGCGGTCTCGAACACGCTCAGCGCCTTGTCGTCGAGCCTGCCCTGCAAGCCATGCGCGCCGAACGCGCCGGCCGCGACGGCGAGCGCGGCGTTGAGGGCGCCGAGCGGGATCAGGGGCGAGCGGGCATCGACCATCCGCGGAGCTTAGCCCGAGTGGTCGGCGACCAGCAGCCAGTCGCCATCGACTTCCCGGGCCTGGCCGCCGAGCAGGTGGACCAGCGGCGCCGCGCTCGGGAAGAAGTGCAGGTGGTAATCGACGGTGTAGCGGTAGTAGCGCTGGCGTGGCACGACGATGATCGCGCGGCGCGCGACCCGGCGCAGCTCGGCCGCCGCCGCGTAAAGGTCGGGGATGTGCTCGAGCGTGTGGGCGCACACGACGGTGTCGAACGCGCGATCGGCGAACGGCAGCGCCGGCAGCCCGGCGAGCGCCACGGCCGCGCCGCTCCGCGCGCGGGTCGCCGCCGCCGAGCCCGGCGTGACGTCGACCGCGACCACGGCGTGCGCGGGCGCGAGCACGGCGGCGATCGCGCCGTTGCCGCAGCCGACCTCGAGCACCCGGCCGCGCGCGGCCGCGGCGATCGCGCGGATCTGCGCCGGCGTCGTGTCCGAATCGCGGTAGCGCGCGCCGCCGGCGTCGAGCGCCGCGTAGGCCGCCGCGAGCTCCGCCGGCGCCATCGCGAACGCGCGCTCCTTGAAGTCGAGGTCGAACGCCGGCCCGTGGAACAGGCTCGTCATCCACCGGTTGAGCGGCCGCCACTCGCGGACCACCGGCGGCAGGAAGTCGTCGAGCACGTGGCGGATCGCCCGGGTCACCCGGCGATCCCGCAGCCGCGCGATCAGCCGGTGGCGCGCGGTCACCGCAAGACCGGCAGCCGGTGCACGGGCGCGGCCGGCGGCACCGTCATCGCGAGCGCCTGGGGCTCGACCGCGTCGAGCGCCGCGACCAGCTCGGCGCCGAACAGCTCGGCGATCAGCTCGCGCGACAGCCGGTACAGGGTCGGGCCCTCGACGTGCGCGCACGAGTACTCGAGGTACTCGTCGGCCACGACGATCGCGTCGGTCATCCACGACAGCGGGAACAGCCGGCAGATCGCCGGCTTGATGTCGCCGAGCGCCCAGCCCTCCTCGAGCGCGGTGCGGTGCAGCACGCAGCCGCGCTGATCGTGCGCCATGAAGATGCACAGCCCGTCGTGGGTCGCCGAGCGCACGACCGCGCCCGACGGATAGTCCGCGTCGGGGTACTCCTCGGGCTCGAACCAGGCCGCGTGCTGGACCTCGGGCCGCATCCGCGCGCGCACCGCGTCGGCCCGCGCGTCGATCCGCGCCTTCTCGTCGAGATCCACGTCGCAGCCGTACTGGCAGCACACGTCGTTGCGCTGCACGCTGGTCGCGACCGTCGTGCACTTGTGGGTCATGCAGTCCGGGGCGAGCCGGCGGGTGAACACCGACACGCCGACCTGCTTGAACTTCGGATGATCGAGCGGCAGGTAGATCTCGTTGTCCGGCTCGTCGTCTTCGGTATCGGATGACATGGACTCTACAAGTATCAAATCGCACTGACCTCCGCGAGCAGCGCCGCCAGCTCGACGCGCGGCCGCCGGCCCGACTCGGCCGCGTCGATCGCGAGCACGGTCGCCGACAGGGTCGTCTGATCCAGCACGCAGTCGGGGTCGGGCGTGATCGTCCGGAAGTTGCGGTGGCACGCCTGGACCGCGGGCAGGCCGCGGCGCTGCAAGCGGATCGGCACGCCGTGCGACCGGCACACCAGCGGCCGGGCGTCGTAGATCCGACAGCGGCCGGTACCGTCGAGCGCGGCGCAGCGATCGGGGTGCGCCACGCGCGCGAGCGCCGCCCGCGCGTCCGGCGCCAGGCCCGCGACGTGGTCGCGGATCGCGGCGGCCTCGACCGCCGTGATCGTCAGCCGGACGTGGCAGCAGTCCGAGCAGCCCGACTGGCACTGCATGTCTGTACCGTGCCGCGCTTCGACGCGGCCGAAGAACGCGTCCACCTTGCGGGTCAATTCGCCGAGCCGGCTCACCGCCCACGGGATACCACGTGAGGCTACAATCGTCCCGTCCATGGATCTCAACGACATCGTCGTGTTCACCAAGGTTGTCGAGACCAAGAGCTTCACCGGCGCCGCCGAGCAACTCGGGCTACCCAAGTCGACGGTCAGCCGCAAGCTGGCCCAGCTCGAGGAGCGGCTCGGCGTCCGCCTGGTCCAGCGCACGACCCGCAAGCTGGCCCTGACCGACATCGGCCAGGCGTACTACGAGCGCTGCTCGCGCATCGTGTCGGACGTCGCCGCCGCCGAGCAGCTCGTGACCGACATGCAATCGACGCCGCGCGGCCGGCTGCGGATCACCGCGCCGGTCGACCTGTCGATGCGCTACCTCGGCACGATCATCGCCGACTTCCTCGCCGTGCACCCCGACATCAACCTCGAGCTCGAGGCCAGCGACCGGATCGTCGACCTGATCGAGGAGGGCTTCGACCTCGCGATCCGGTTCGGCACGCTGCCCGAGTCGACTCTGATCGCGCGCAAGCTGTGCTCGTTCGGCACCGTGCTGTGCGCGTCGCCGGCGTACCTGGCGCGGCGCGGCACGCCGAGCACGATCGAGGAGCTCGACGAGCACGACCGCGTGCTGTTCACGCCCAGCCCGCGCACCCAGAGCTGGACCCTGAACTACGGCGAGCAGAGCTACGAGTTCGGCCGGCCGGCGCGCTACGCCAGCAACAACGTCGGCGCGGTCCACGAGGCGGTCGCCGCCGGGGCGGGCATCGCGCTCCTGACCGACTTCATCGTCGCCACCGACTGCGAGCGCGGCGCGCTGACCTACGTCCTGCCGGAGTGGACCGGCCGGCAGATCGACATCAACGCCGTGTACCCGGCGCGGCAGAACCTGCCGCCGCGGCTGTCGCTGTTCCTGGATCACCTCGCCCGGGCGCTCGCGGTCCCGCCGTGGGTCCATCAACCCCAGGCGGCGTGACCGACATGTGATAGAAGGCGCAGGATGCAGGCGACCGCGTCCTTCGATTACCTCCGGTACCTGGCCGAGACCTACCTGTTCCCGGCAGGGCTGCGCCTGCTGGTCGCCGGCGCGGTGTTCTTCATCGGCCGTGCGGTCGCCAAGGCGCTGCTGCGCGGGTTCGACCGGATCATGGAGCGCGCCCAGGTCGACACGTCGCTGCGCAAGTTCCTCGGCGACGTCGGCTACGCCGTGCTGCTGGTCGCGGTCGTGATCGTCGCGCTCGACACGCTGGGGATCAAGAGCACGGCCGTGGTCACCGTGCTCGGCGCCGCCGGCCTGGCGGTCGGCCTGGCGCTGCAGGGCTCGCTGTCGAACTTCGCCGCCGGCGTGATGTTGATCGTGCTGCGGCCGTACAAGGTCGGCGACCTGGTGATCATCGGCAAGTACCTCGGCCGGGTCGACGCGATCAAGGTCTTCAACACCGTGGTGATCACCAACGACAACCGCGAGGTGATCATCCCCAACGGCCAGATCATCGCCGCGCCGATCGAGAACCTGACCACGCTCGGCCGCCGCCGGCTAGACCTGGTGCTGACCGTGCAGCACACGACCAACCTCGCGGACGTCAAGCACCTGCTCGAGGGCGTGGTCAAGCAGGACGCGCGGATCGAGGACAACCCGGCGCCGGTCGTCGAGGTCACCGAGATCACCGACGCCGCGATCAAGCTGCACCTGCGGCCGTGGGTCACCGCCGGGCACTACGACGAGGTCGCGCTCGAAACGATGGAGAAGATCCGCACGGCGATGGCCGCGGCGCAGCTGCAGTTCACCGTCGCGATGCAGCCGCCGACGGCCTAGCCGATGCCGATGGTGACCGTGACCGCGCGCGCGGCCTCGGCCACGGTGATCGGCACGTCGAGGAAGGAGCGGATCGTCTCGATGTTGGTCGTCGCGTGCAGCGACAGCGGGGCGGCGCGGAAGCTGCCGCCGCCGGCGACCGCGAGCGGCAGCAGCAGCTGATCGGCGAGGTGCTCGCCGACGGGGACGTCGGCGGCGAGGAAGGCCTCGAGCTCGTCGCAGGCGCGCCGGGCGACGGTCTCGGCGCGCAGGCCCTGGGCGCCGATCGAGGCGACCAGCTCGCGCGCGGGCACCGGGGCGGCGGCGCGCTCGACCTCGAGCAGCAGGACGTTGGCAGGGCCGCCGGCGACCTCGCGGACCTCACACTCGGCGGCCGACCAGCCGAGCCGGTCGCGGACCACGCCGTGCTCGCGGTCGCCGACGTGGGTGGGCAGCCGGGCGAGGATCGCCGTCGCGCGGCGCGCCACGATCGGCCCGGCGTCGACCAGCGAGATCGGCCGGAGCGCGCCGGGGCGGACGACGAGGGTCAGCTGGCCGTGCGCCGCCGCCCCGGTCTCCGCACGATGACCCCGGCCGCCGGTGGCGAAGCCGTGGCGGTCGAGGACGATCTGGCAGTCGGCGCCCATCGCGCGCAGGTGCGGCAGGTAGACCCGGTCGAGGAAGTCGAACGTCGGCGCCAGCGGGTTGTGGGTGCCGCCCTGGATCACCGCGCGCAGGTGGACGCCGGCGTGGATCGCCGGGATCAGGATGGTCTGCACGACCAGCGTGGTCGAGCCCGCGGTGCCGATGTCGATGTCCAGCTCGCCGCCGGTAATCGCGTGCGGCACGAAGTCGAGGCTCTGCGAGCTAACTTCGGCGCCGCGCAGCTCGGCGTGGCACAGCCGGGCCGCCGCCTCGACGCACGCCAGGTGCTGCCGGCGCAGGCCGGGCTTGGGCCGCCCGGCGCGGATGTTGCGCATCCGTAGCGCCTGGCCGGTGATCATCGCCAGCGCGAGCGACGTCCGCAGGATCTGCCCGCCGCCCTCGCCGCGCGCCCCATCGATGTGGATCCAGCGGGGGCCTGCACCGATCACGGCGCTAGCCCTTCACGCACACGACTTGCCGCAGCTCGTGGACGACGTCGACCAGGTCGGCCTGGGCCGCCATCACCTGGTCGATCGGCTTGTAGGCCATCGGGGTCTCGTCGATGACCTCGGCGTCATTGCGGCACTCGATGCCGGCGGTCGCCCTGGCGTGATCCTCGATGGAGAACCGGCGCTTGGCCTCGCCGCGCGACATCGCGCGCCCGGCGCCGTGGCTGCACGAGCAGAACGACTCGCGCTCGCCCTTGCCGCGGACGATGAAGCTGCGGGCGCCCATCGAGCCCGGGATGATCCCCAGGTCGCCGAGCCGGGCGCGGACCGCCCCCTTGCGGGTGACGAACACGTCCTGGCCGAAGTGGTGCTCGCGCTCGACGTAGTTGTGGTGGCAGTTGACCGCCATCGCGCCGAGCTCGAACGCCGGCAGCCCGGAGCCCTCGGCGCGCGCGGCCGCGACCACCTGCTGCATCATCAGCTCGCGGTTGGTCTTGGCGAACCGCTGCGCCCAGTGGACCGCGGTCACGTAGTCGTCGAAGTGGCGCGTGCCTTCCTTGAGGTAGGCCAGGTCCTTGTCGGGCAGGTCGGCGAGGTGCTGCCGCATGTCGCGCTTGGCCAGCTCGATGAAGTAGCTGCCGATCCGGTTGCCGACCCCGCGCGAGCCGGAGTGCAGCATGAACCAGACCTGATCGCGCTCGTCGAGGCAGACCTCGATGAAGTGGTTGCCGGTGCCGAGCGTGCCGAGGTGGTTGACGTCGTTGCCGCCGCCGATCTTGGGGTGCTTGCTGGTGATCTCGCGGTACTCGTCGGTCAGCGTCTGCCACGCCGCCCCGTTGGGCGCCGGGATGTGGTGCCACGCGCCGCGGTCACCGCGCCCGCCGTTGGCGGTGCGGCCGTGCGGCACCGCCTTCTCGATCGCGCTGCGCAGCGCGTGCAGGTTGTCGGGCAGCTGGCTCGCGGTCATCGTGGTCTCGACCGCCATCATCCCGCAGCCGATGTCGACGCCGACCGCGGCCGGGATGATCGCCTTCTCGGTCGGCACCACGCTGCCCACGGTCGCGCCGATCCCGAAGTGGACGTCGGGCATCACCGCCACGTGGTGGAACACGACCGGCAGCCTGGCGACGTTGGTCAGCTGCTTCCTGGCCGCGTCCTCGAGCGCCACCCCGCGCGTCCACGCCTTGATCGGCACCCCGTCGGTCTCGAACAGCTCGAAGCTCGCCATGCGTTATCTGTAGCCCTGGGCCTGCAAGTTGAACAGCGTCGCGTAGCGGCCGCCCTCGGCCACCAGCTCGGCGTGCGAGCCTCGCTCGATGATGGCGCCACGGTCAAGCACGATGATCTGGTCGGCCATGCGCACGGTGGAGAACCGGTGCGAGATCACGATCGCGATCTTGTCCTCGGTCAGCTCGCGGAACCGCTCGAAGATCTTGACCTCGGCCTCGGCGTCCATCGACGCGGTCGGCTCGTCGAGCACCAGCACGTCGGCGTCGCGCCGCATGAACGAGCGCGCCAGCGCGACCTTCTGCCACTGGCCGAGCGATAGCTCGCGGCCGTTCTTGAACCACTTGCCGAGCTGGGTGTCGTACTGGTCGGGCAGGGTCGCGATCACCGGCTTGGCCAGGCCGCGCTCGGCCGCGTCATCCCAGCGCGTCCGGTCGTCGTACGCCCGGTCGTCGCCGGCGCCGATGTTCTCGCCGACCTTGAGCTGGTAGCGCACGAAGTCCTGGAAGATGACGCCGATCCGGCGGTGCAGCGCGGCCGGCTCCCACTCGCGCAGGTTGCGGCCGTCGAGCGTGACCCGGCCCTCGCTCGGCTCGTACATCCGGGTCAGCAGCTTGATCAGCGTGGTCTTGCCGCTGCCGTTCTCGCCGACGATCGCCAGCTTGCTGCCGGGCGGGATGT
>DASWOO010001347.1:0-3081 GCA_036404335.1 Kofleriaceae bacterium | reverse complement strand
AGCGTTAGAGCGATCTGGGACGCGACCGATCGCACATCGAGCGCCAGAAGGTTCGAACTCACGCGCTGGGATTAGCATTCAACGACGTGTCGCCAGTGGCGGTCTGACAGCTTTTGCCACTTCACATCACGATGATCATTCACGCCTCTCGGCCGCCGCCCGCAGCACTTTAATTATCACCGTAATACTTCGGTCCGAATACTTATGCTGAATCTGCACTCCGCCGAACGGTTCACCTGGAAAATCCTGGCGCGGCGGTGTCGGGGTCGAAGCTTTCGGAGGTGAGCCGCGGGCCGGCCACCCGCGCGGCGATCAGCGACGCCCCGTGCAACCGTCCACACGGCTGGACGATACTGGCGGCATGGCGAACACCAAGCGGACAGCGAAGCGGGGCACGAAACGGAGCACGAAGCCGGGCCAGAAGCGGGGCACGAAGCCGGGGCGCAGGCGGCCGGCGGCGAGCGAGGTGACGGGGGCGTCGCGGCTGGCAAAGGCGCTGCAGGCGCTGGCCGAGGGGCTGCCGAACCCGGCGGACGAGTCGACCGATTACTTCAAGGGGTTCCACGCGCCGCTGGCGCGCGCGATCAAGCTGACGCCGAGCAGCGTCAAGCAGGCGCTGGCGATCGGGCCGCGCTACGAGGTCGACCTCGGCTCCGCGGACGACCTGTTCGCGAACGCCGAGGACGCGGCCAACTGGGGCGACGAGCTCGCGCACGGGTTCCAGCAGCTGCACGCCGTGATGAAGGCGACGCTCGGCGAGGTGTCGGTCGCGCACGCGCGCGGCGCCGGCGTGGTGCGCGTCCGGATGTGGGTCTTCGGCCGCACCGACGATGGCACGCTGGTCGGGCTGCGCTCGACGTCGACCGAGACCTGAGGGCGCGCCTGCGTGCTACAACGCGAGCGCTCCAGTCAACGCCACGTCTAGCGGCAAGAGGGGATCGACCGATGAAGCAGCGAATCTCGGTGGTATGCGCGATGTTGTGTGGGCTGTTCGCTGGATGCGCGGCCAGCCATGGCGATCCGCGCGACGCGGACCCCGACGAGGTGGCCCAGACCGGGCTGAGCGCGAACACCGCGCCCGGCAGCCGCACCGTGTTCGTCCAGCTGTTCGAGTGGAAGTGGACCGACGTCACGCGCGAGTGCGAGAGCTACCTCGGGCCCAAGGGGTTCGCGGCGGTCCACATCTCGCCGCCGAACGAGCACGCCTGGATCACCAGCGGCGACGGCGCGCCGTACCCGTGGTGGATGCGCTACCAGCCGGTCAGCTACAGCCTCGATCGCAGCCGCAGCGGCACGCGCGCCGAGCTCATCGACATGGTGAACCGATGCAACGCGGTCGGCGTGGCGATCTACGCCGACGCGGTGTTCAACCACATGACCAGCGGCTCGGGCACGACGTCGAGCAGCGGCAGCGACGCGTGGGGCGTCGAGAGCTATCCGCGCGTGCCCTACGGCACCGGCGACTTTCATGCGACGTGCAGCGTGTCCGACTACCAGGACGCCAGCAATGTCCAGAATTGCCAGCTGTCCGGGCTCCAGGATCTCAACACCGGCAGCGCCTACGTGCGCGGCAAGATCGCCGACTACCTGGTCGACCTCGCGACGATCGGCGTCAAGGGCTTCCGGGTCGACGCGGCCAAGCACATGAGCCCGACCGACGTCACCGCGATCGTCAGCGCGGTCAACGCGCGGCTCGCCAGCCGGCCGTTCTGGTTCCTCGAGGTGATCGGCGCGGCGGGCGAGGCCGTCCAGCCGAGCCAGTACTTCGGGGTCAGCGACAGCCAGGCCAACGTGACCGAGTTCAGCTACGGCACGCAGCTCTACGGCAAGTTCGCCGGCGGCGGCAAGCTCGCCGATCTGAAGACGTTCGGCGAGACCTGGGGCCTGATCTCGAGCGCTAAGGCGATCGCGTTCCTCGACAACCACGACACCCAGCGCGGCCACGCCGGCAACGCCGCGGTGCTGACCTATCACAACGGCGCGACCCACGATCTCGCCAACGTGTTCATGCTCGCGTGGCCGTACGGCTACCCGGTCGTGATGTCGAGCTACGCGTACAACACCGCGACCGCGTTCGACACCAGCTACGGCCCGCCGTACGACCCGGCCACCGGCGCGACCCGCGGCCCGTGGGACGGCGGCGTCAGCCAGCCGGCGTGCTTCAACCAGAACGTCGGCGGCTGGGTGTGCGAGCACCGGTTCCGGCCGGTCGGCAACATGGTCGGGTTCCGCAACGCGACGCAGGCCAACACCGCCGTCACCGACTGGTGGGACAATGCCAATCAGCAGATCGCGTTCGGGCGCGGCAACAAGGGCTTCGTGGTCATCAACCACGAGAACGCGAGCCTGACCCGGACGTTCAAGACCAGCCTACCGGCCGGGCGCTACTGCGACGTGATCTCCGGAGACTTTTCGGCGGGCGCCTGCTCGGGCACCGTCGTCACGGTCGACGCGACTGGCTACGCCAGCATCACCGCGCCGGCCCAGGGCGCCGCCGCGATCCACGCCGGCGCGATGCTCGGCAGCACGCCGACCACGGTGGCGGTGACGTTCAACGAGGCCGCCGACACCAACCCCGGCCAGAACATCTACGTCGTCGGCAGCATCAGCCAGCTCGCGAGCTGGAACCCGGCGGCGGCGCTGCCGCTGACCTGGATCTCGGGCAGCGGGACGCGCGGCAACTGGCGCGCGACGCTGACCCTGCCCGCCTCGACCGCGCTCGAGTACAAGTACATCAAGAAGGATGGCGCCGGCACGGTGACCTGGGAGTCGGGCGCCAACCGGACGCTGACCACCGGCGCGCCCGGCGCCAGCCAGACGACCACGGACAGCTGGAAGTAGCGCTCAGATGACGGTCACGTACGGGTCCCAGCTGACCTGGGCGTACTGGACACCGTTCTTGTAGACGGTGCAGGTGAAGCTGTAGGCGACGCTGTTCTTGGCGTTCGCCATGGCGCCGGTGCACGTGGCCTGGACGAACGGGTCGGTGATCGTGGCCTTCTGGACCTGCGCCTGGTTCGACAGGCTGGCGGAGCCCGGCGACGGGTCCGTGAGGTTCAGCGGCTGCGAGGCCGAGCTGTA
>DASWOO010001346.1:0-4165 GCA_036404335.1 Kofleriaceae bacterium | reverse complement strand
GGCCAATAACACGTCAGGTTCCACGGCTTTATTGACGTAGCCGTGCGCTCCTGCCGCAATCGCGCGCGCTGCATAGCTCTGTTCCGTATGCCAGGTGAGCACGACCACAAGGGGGGCCGTGTCCATCGGACGCATCTCCGTCAGTACGTCGAAGCCAGAACGGTCCGGCAGGCTGATATCCAAGATCAGGACGTCGGGGCGTTCCCGCTTGACCATCTCGAGGGTCTCTGCTGCCGTGCCGGCCTCTCCGACGACTTCGATGTCTTCTGCTTTGCTGAGCGCCTCTCGCAACGCCCAACGGACAATGGTGTGGTCTTCTGCGATCGCTAGTCTGATCATGGGGACCTCCGCGGCCTGTGGTGCGAGAAATAAGCAACTGGCAGGCCGTCTTCCGAGCGCTCTCGGTGAGGGCTACCTGGCCGCCTTTGAGTGTTGAATTCGCATGAATGCTGCATCAGTTCGACCTTCCGTCGCGATCGACTGCGCGGTACCTAGAGCATCAGTGGAACCCTGGGAACAACCCTTAACGCTCAGCGTAGGGCGTGTCGAGGCGCGCGCGCACGGCTTTCTTCGCCTACCCCATGAATACTTGCCTGCGACATCTTGCAGATCATGCAGGGTCTTGGACGCACAGCCATCGCGCGAAGCCGCCTCGCCACGTAGGATGCGCCGTTGATGCTGGACCGCCCATTCGTCGTCGGAATCGCTGGCGGCACCGGCTCGGGTAAAACGACGGTCGCTCACAAGCTCGCGAGCGCGATGCCGCTCGGGCGCTGCGTCTCGATCGAGCACGACGCGTACTACCGCGACCAGAGCCACCTCGCGTCCGACGAGCGCGTGTCGATCAACTACGACCACCCGGCGTCGCTCGAGACCACGCTGCTGGTCCACCAGCTGCGCGAGCTGCGCGCCGGCCGCGCGGTCGACTCGCCGATCTACGACTTCGCGAACCACACGCGGCGGACGGAGACCCGGCGGCTCGAGCCGGCGCGCGTCATCGTGGTCGAGGGCATCCTGGTGTTCACCGAGCCCGCGCTGCGCGAGCAGATGGACATCAAGATCTTCGTGGACACCGACGCCGACATCCGGCTGATGCGGCGGATCCGGCGCGACCTCGAGCAGCGCGGCCGGACCTTCCAGTCGGTGCGTGACCAGTACTACGCCACGGTGCGCCCGATGCACATCGAGTACGTCGAGCCGTCGAAGCGCTGGGCCGATCTGATCATCCCCGAGGGCGGCGACAACCGGGTCGCGCTCGACATCCTGCTCGGGCGCCTGTGGCGCATCGCCCACGACTGATGCGCGCCGGGCGGTCCTAGACCGTCAACACGCCCGACCCGGTGGTGATCCGGGCTTCGAGATCCTTGTGCGCCTGCGCGGCCTCGGCGAGCGGGTAGCGGCGGTCGACGGCGATCTGGATCTTGCCGCTGGTGACCATGGCGAATAGCTCGTCGGCCATCGCCTGGGCGGCCTGGCGATCGGACACGTAGGTGCCGAGCGTCGGCCGCTGCACGTAGATCGAGCCCTTGGCGGCGAGCGAGCCGATCGCGACCGGCGGCACCGCCCCCGACGCGTTGCCGAAGCTGACCATCAGGCCCAGCGGCGACAGGCAGTCGAGCGAGCGATCCCAGGTGTCCTTGCCGACCGCGTCGTAGACCACGGGCACGCCCTTGCCGCCGGTCAGCTCCTTGACCCGCGCGACGACGTCCTCGCGGCTGTAGTTGATCACATGCGCGGCGCCGTGCTGCTTCGCGAGCTCGCACTTGGCGTCGCTGCCGGCGGTGCCGATCAGCTGCAGGCCGAGCGCCTTGGCCCACTGGCAGGCGATCAGGCCGACGCCGCCCGCCGCCGCATGCCACAGCACGAACGTGGCCGGCGCGAGCTCGACCCGCGTCCGGCGCAGCAGGTACTGCACGGTCAGGCCCTTGAGCATCATCGCGGCGCCGGTGTCGAAGTCGATCGCGTCCGGCAGCTTGACCACTGGGAACGCCGGCATGATCCGCTGCTCGGCGTAGCTGCCGGGGCCGCGCGCGGTGTACGCGACGCGATCGCCGAGCTTCAGATGTGTGACGTTGGCGCCCACGGCGTCGATCACGCCGGCGCCCTCGGTGCCGAGCACCAGCGGCAGCGGCAGCGGGTACAGCCCGGTGCGGTGATAGACGTCGATGAAGTTGATGCCCACCGCGTGGTGCTTGATCCGGACCTCGTCGGGGCCGGGATCGCCGATCGCGACGTCGGCGAGCTTCATGACCTCGGGACCACCAAAGCGTTCGATCTGGATCGCCTTCATAGGATGCCGCGAACGTAGCACCGGACATGTATAGTCGCTCGTATGCTCGCGGTTGTTACCGGCGGCGCCGGGTTCATCGGATCGCACACGGTCGATAGGCTGATCGCCAACGGCTACCACGTCGTCGTGCTCGACGACTTCCGCACCGGCAAGCGCGCCAACCTCGCGCAGCACGCCGGCACCGGCAAGCTCGACATCGTCGCGTGCGACGTGGCGCATGGCATCTTCGCCGCGCTCGCGCCGCTGACGGCGAAGCACGGGCCGGTCGAGCGCATCGTCCACCTGGCGGCGCAGGTCTCGGTGGTGCACTCGGTCGACAACCCGCTGGTCGACATGCAGGTCAACTACGGCGGGACCCTGCACGTGCTCGAGTACGCGCGCGCGGCCGGGGTCAGGAAGGTCGTGTTCGCGTCATCGGCCGCGGTCTACGGCGACGTCGTCGAGATGCCGGTGCGCGAGGACACGCCGACCCGGCCGGTGTCGCCGTACGGCATCGACAAGCTGGCGTCCGAATTCGCGCTCGACTACTACGCCGCGGTCCACGGCGTGCCGACCACGTGGCTGCGGTTCTTCAACGTCTACGGCCCGCGCCAGGATCCGTCGAGCCCGTACTCCGGCGTGATCTCGATCTTCGCGGATCGCGCGCGCGCCGGGCGGCCGCTGACGATCTTCGGCGACGGCGGCCAGACCCGCGACTTCGTCTACGTCGGCGACGTGGTGCGCGCGATCATGGCCGCGCTCGCCGACGGCAACGAGCGCGTGGTCGCCAACGTGGGCACCGGCGGCGAGATCACCGTGCTCGAGCTCGCCCGCACCGTGGTCGAGCTGTGCGGCGGCAAGAGCGAGATCTCGCATGCGCCGGCTCGCGCCGGTGAGATCTCGAAGTCGCGCGCCCGGGTCGACCGGCTGCGCGACGTGCTGGGCGTCGTGGCCGAGACCAAGCTGGTCGACGGCCTGCGCGAGACGCTGCGATAGGCCGGGCGCGAGCGCGCTGGATGGCGGGGTGGCCGCTGCGCGGCGCGGCATGGCAGGGAGGGTGGCCGCCTGCGGCCTGCGGACGCGTGCCCATGCGGGGTTGCGCCGGCGAACGCGCGCTGGGCTGCGCGAGTTGTGCAGCCCGCTGCGCGAACGGCGCGTGATCGGCGATCGCGACGCGCGGCGCGAGGCTTGCTCCTGGTCGGCGCACCATGATGAAGGCCCTCTCGATCCTCGCCGGTGTCCTCGCGATCCCGGCCTGCGCGACCAGCGACAGCAGCTCGGGCAAGCAAGCCGAGGTCGGCGCCGCACCCACGGCGCCCTCGGCGGACGGCGCGCGCGTCGGCTTCATCCTGGCGCACGGCCTCGCCGGCAGCGTCGATAGCTTCGATCCCGCGATCGTCACCGCGCTGCAGGCCGACGGCTACTACGTGCTGCGCGACGCGGTGCCGCCGATCGACAGCGTGCAGAACCGCGCGACCGCGCTGGCCACGCAGGTCGACGGCTTCATCGCCGCGAACCAGCTCGACCAGGTCCACATCATCGCGCACTCGATGGGCGGGCTCGACAGCCGGTACCTGATCTCGACGCTGGGCTACGCCGACAAGGTCGCGTCGCTCACCACGCTGGGCACGCCGCACCGCGGCTCGCCGATCGCCGACATCGCGCTCGGCATCCAGGATGACGTGTCGACCTCGATCGAGGACGCGCTGCTCGCGCTGACCGACGTGCTGGGCGAGGGCGTCGACGCGGCGCACATCGATCGCGCGCTGACCGACCTGGCCGAGGCCAACGCGCCGGCGTTCAACGCCGCCAACCCCGACGCCGCGGGCGTCGCCTACTACTCGTACGCCGGCTACAGCACGCTGTGGGGCATCCCGAACTGGAACGCCGATGCGC
>DASWOO010001345.1:0-2214 GCA_036404335.1 Kofleriaceae bacterium | reverse complement strand
CGCGCCCAGCACCTCGCCGACGCCCGCGGCATACCCCTCGAGCGCCTCGGCCAGCGCCAGCGCCGTGGCGAACCGGTCGTCGGGCGCGTGCGCCACCGCGGTCATCACGATCGCCGCCAGCGCCTCGTCGATCGCCGGGTTGAGCTCGCGCGGCGGCGGCACCGCGCCCGACAGCACGCGGTGCAGCGACGCGACGTCGTTGTCCGCCCAGAACAGCCGGGTCCTCGTCAGCAGCTCGTACAAGATCACGCCGAGCGAGAACACGTCGGCGCGGCGATCGAACGCGTAGCCCTGGCACTGCTCGGGCGCCATGTAGGTCACGGTGCCGTGCAGCGAGCCCGACAGGGTCGACACCCGGGTCTCCTTGGCGATGCCGAAGTCGGCGAGCTTCACCGCGCCGTCGAGGCCGATCAGGATGTTGCCCGGCGACACGTCGCGGTGGACCAGGCCGAGCGGATCGCCGGCGTCGTCGGTCAGCTCGTGCGCCTCGTGCATGCCGCGCGCGACCTCGGCGATGATCGCCAGCGCGACGCCGAGCGGCAGCGCGTGCACGCGCCCGGGCGTGTCGTGCTCCATCAGCGTGCGCAGCGACGCGCCGTGCACGTACTCGAGCGCGAGGTAGTCGTAGCCGTCGTGCACCCCGGCGTCGAGCACGGCGACGAGGTTCGGGTGGCGCAGCCGGCTCGCGATCCGCGCCTCGCGGCGCAGCGACGCGGCCACGCCGACGTTGCCGCGCAGGTGCTCGAGCGGCCGCTTGATCACGACGTGGCGCTGGAAGCCGTACGCGCGATCGACGCGCGCCAGGTCGATGCGCGCCGAGCCGCCGGCGCCGATCGCGCGCAGGATGCGATACGGCCCGACCCGCTCGTGGCCATCGGTCGCGACCGCGGTCATGCCGGCGTCGCTCCGCTCGGCGTCGCGCCCGCCGGCGTCGAGCTCGACGCCGCGATCCGCTGCCGGACCTGGCGGACCTGCGCGGCGATCCCCGCCACCGACAGGCTCCAGCGCTCGGCGCGCGCCAGCTCGTCGAGCGCGCCGGCGAACGCGGCGGCGGTCGGGAACCGGTCCGCCGGATCGCGGGCCAGGGCGCGGCGCAGGATCTGGGTCAGCCCCGGCGGGAAGTCGGCGCGGCGCGCGGCCGGATCGGGCACGGTGCCGGCGAGGATCAGCTTCATCGCGCTGGCGTTGGTGTGCGCCGAGTACAGCCGGCTGCGGGTCGCGGTCTCGAACAGCAGCACGCCGAGCGAGAACACGTCGGCGCGGCGATCGACCGGCTCGCCGAGGATCTGCTCGGGCGCCATGTACGGCGCCTTGCCTTTGATCGACCCCGACACCGTGTGGTAGCTGCGCGACCGCGCCTTGGCGACGCCGAAGTCGGCGATCTTGACCTCTCCGTGGACGCCGAGCAGCACGTTGCTCGGGCTGACATCGCGATGGACGAGGCCGAGCGCGGCGCCGTCGGGATCGCGCGCGTCGTGCGCGGCCTCTAGGCCGGTCGCCAGCTCGGCGAGGATCGCCGCGGCGAGCGGGTAGGCGGGCGCGCCGCGCAGGTGGTGGAGGAACGCGCGCAGGTCGCAGCCCTGGATGTACTCGGTCACCAGGAACGCGCCGCCGCCGAACAGGTCGAAGTCGATGATCTGGACGATGTTGCGGTGGTGCAGGCCGGCGGCGATCCGCGCCTCGTCTACGAACATCAAGGCGATCCGCTCGTTCTCGACCAGCTCGGTGCGGATCACCTTGATCACCACCGGCCGTACGAAGTCGTGCGCGCCCGCCACGCGGCCGAGATAGACCTCCCCCATACCGCCGCGCGCGAGCAGCTGGTCGACGTGGTATCGGCCGAGGGTGGGGAGCAAGCGCCCCGATGATGCCATGCCGGTGGCGGCCACTGCGCTTGCCACCGCCGCGGCAAGTGCAGTTGCGGGTGCCAGGTCACGGTGCGCTCGCGCGCAGTCAGATCAGCAACTTCGGCGCGAAGACACGTGGCACGGTTCGAGCAATTAGGTCTCGCGCGGCGCCGATGAGCGCCGGTCGATTTGCGCCGTGTTGCGGCGCCGGCTCGCCCTCCTCGTCGCCCAGGCAGGGCGAGCGCTATTTTCGGACGCGCTACAGGGCCGCGGCGACCTCGGGGTAGGTCGGCCAGTCGCCGTGGCTGTCCTCGAGCCGGCGCCACTTGATCGTCCCGTCGCGCAGCACGACGAACGTCCCCGGGCT
>DASWOO010001344.1:0-8925 GCA_036404335.1 Kofleriaceae bacterium | reverse complement strand
CATGTGCGGCGCCGGCTGCTGGGCGTTCTCCGCCGGCGAGCCGAGCCGGATCCGCGCGGGGCGGGTGGGCAGCGTCACCAGGTGGTGCTGCTGGATCAGGCCCTCGATCTCGCCGAGCCGCTTCTTGTAGAACTCGAGGACCTGGTCGTCGGCGATCTGGCTCTTCTTGAGCTGCTTGATCACGTCGCGGTAGTCGGTCGTCTTCCAGCCGTGGTCCTTGGCGACCTGCTGCGCGACCTTCTGCATCTCGCCCTGGATCTCGGTGAAGCCCTGGTGCGCGCGCCGGGCCAGCTCGTCGGGCGCGATGTCGACCCCGAAGTTCTTGAGCTCGAACGCGTACAGCTCCGGCGGCAGCCGGAAGTCCGTGCGGGCCTTGGGCAGGATCTCCGCGCGGACGAACGTCAGCCACGCGGCCATCTGCTTGTGAAACTCGGCGAGCACCGGCTCGGCGCCGGCGAGCTTGTACTCGGCGAACAGCTTGTCGACGCCGTCGATCAGGTGCTGCGAGGTCTCGAGGTCGTTGGTGACCTCGAGCTTGGCCGGCGGCAACAGGCCCCGCTTCAGCTCGTCGCGCGCCTCGTCGATCGCCAGCTTGACCACCGACGCCTGGTTGCCCTCGAGCCCGAGGTACTTCTTGAGCCGGACCAGCGCCGCGGGGTGGCGCTCGGCCGCGATCTGCGGGTCGAGCAGCGCCCGCATGCTGCCGAACATCATCTCCGGCAGGCTGCGGTACTCGACCTCGAGCTTGTGATGCAGGTCCCGGCCCTCGATGTCGCGCTTGACCGCGTCGATCAGGATCTGCAGATCTCGGGCGACCAGCGGATCGCGCTCGGCCGGCAGCCGCTTCTCGAGCTCGGCGAGCACGCCGAGCTTGGCCTCGCGCTCGCGCTCGTGATGGCCGGGCGTGAAGTCGGAGATCTGCTCGTCGAGGCCGGGGATGCCGAGCCGGGCCGCGCCCTCGGGCTGCATCTTGGCGATCGACGCCAGCACGACCTCGGTGTTCTTGTTGCTGCGCTCGATCCAGCTGGTCGCCGGTGCGGGCGGCGCCGGCGGAGGAGCCGGCGCGGGGGCCGGGGCGACGGCCTCGGGCGGGGTGGGCGTGGCCGCTTGCTGCGGGTGCGAGCAAGCCACGGCGAAGAGAAGGATGGCAGCCAGAGAGCTTCGCATCGCGCGCAGTGTAACCACGGCGATCGTGTGAGCAACGTCAAACGCACGGCGCAATCGCCTGCGTCAGGTGCGACGCCCGCGACGCTCAGCTCGCGGCTTTGTCGTCGTCGTGATCGTGGCCGTAGTACGAGCCGCCGCGGCCGCCGTAGCCGTAGCCGCCGCCGTAGCCGTACGAGTCGCGCGCGTCGAGCTCGTTGACGATCACGCCGACGATCGAGCCTCCGACGTCGCGGATCATCTTCGCCGACCGGCGCAGCTCGTCGCGCATCGTCTTGCTCGCGCGCACCACCATGATCACGCCGTCGACCCGCTTCGACAGCACGACCGCGTCGGTCACCGGCTGGATCGGCGGCGAGTCGAGGATCACGCGATCGAACCGCTTGCCCAGCTCCTTGAGCACGACCTCGAACCGCTTGGTCAGCAGCAGCTCCGCCGGGTTGGGCGGCGTCGGGCCGCACGGCAGCACGAACAGGTTCTCGACCTCGGTCGGCTTGATCAGCGCGTCGTAGTTGTCGTCGCCGATCAGCAAGTTCGACAGGCCGGGGGCCAGCGCCACGCCGGTCGACTTGTGCAGCCGCGGCCGCCGCATGTCGCTGTCGACCAGCAGCGTCCGCTGGCCGGACTGCGCCATCGTCGTGCCCAGGTAGATCACGCTCGTGGTCTTGCCCTCGCGCTGGTTCGCGCTCGACACCACCAGCGTCTTCAGCTCGCGGTCCGCGGCCGAGAACAGGATGTTGGTGCGCAGCGACCGGCAGCACTCGGCGATCTGCGACTTGGGGTTCTCGTGGACGAACATGTCGCGCGCCCGGTCGTCGACCTTGCCGGGCAGCTCGGCGGTGGTGATCTGCGGGATCACGCCGAGCACCGGCGAGCTCGCCGCCTGGGTCGCGTCGCCGACGCTCTTGATCGAGCGGTCGAGGAATACCAGGAGGAAGATCACCGCGATGCCGACGACCAGCGCCAGCACCGCCGCGATCGTGATGTTGATCCGTAGGTTGGGCGACACCGGCTTGATCGGCAGCTGCGCGTGGTCGAGGCCGCGCACGTTCGAGATGATCGAGCTCAGGCTGCCGGTCATCTGCATCGACGACAGCCGCGCGCGCAGGATGTTGTACTTGTCGTCGTACTCTTTCTTCTCGCGGTTCAGCTCGTTGTAGATCTCGATCAGCGGGCTGAGCTTCTGCGCTTCCTTCTTGTACTTGTCGATCTCGGTCGTCAGCCCGGCGTTGATCGCCAGCTGCGCGTTGTACTGGTCCTGGGTGCCGCGGATCAGGATCTTGAGCTCGCCCTGCATCGCCGAGAACAGCAGGTCGACCTTCTGCTTCTGGATCACGTAGTCGGGGTTCTTGGGCCCGAGGTCCTTCTCCAGCTCGATCAGGTGGATCTTCTCGGTGTAGTACTGCGTGCGCAGGGTCTCGTACGACGGGTTGTCGCCCATCATGATCGTCGGGTTCTCGAGCACGTCGGCGCCCTGCTCGCGGTGCATCTCGGCGAGCTTGGCCGACAGCTCGATCTCGTGGGCGCGCGCGTCGTTGAGCTTCGAGGTGAACGACAGGATGTTGCCCTGGACCAGGCTCTGCTGCGCCTCGATCGTCACCGCGACCATGTCGTTCTTGGCCTGGAAGTCGTAGATCTTCTGCTCGGCCTGGCGGAGCTTCTGCTCCGCGTCGGTGAACTCGGCCTGCAGCGCCTCGGACGCCGTGTTGCTCGACAGCTGGAGCAGGCCCTTGGCGTAGCTCTCGTACGTCGAGATGTGCGCGTCGGCGATCGCCTTGGCGTCCTGCGGGCTCGAGTCCTTCACGAGCACGTAGAAGATCCGGTCGTTCTCCGGATACTTGATCGTCAGGTTCTCCTGCAGCCGGCGGGTCGCGAGGTCGAGCTGGTCGTCGTGCGACAGGTCCTTGCGCTCCTGCTCGGTCAGGAGCTTGGGGATCAGGTCGTTGGTGTCGACCGTCTTCTGCACGAGCGTGAAGCTCGACAGCACCTGCTTCTGCTGCTTGTAGTATTCGGCGCTGGCGCCGGCGACGTTGAGCAGGTCGCCGGTGCCCATCAGATCGGGCAGCTTGGGCTCGACCTGGACCGACGCGGTGGCCTCGTAGATCGGCGTCTGGCGCGTGGTGTAGACCACGGCGCCAGCGACCGACATGATGATCAGCGCCGCGAGCAGCCAGATGTACTTCCGCAGCGCGCTGAAGTAGCGCCGGAAGTCGATCGTGAGCACCTGCTCGTCGTCGCTATCGTGTGAATCCGCTGAATCCGCCATGGGCCCTGGGTAGAAGTAGGGGAGACGCTCTTAGTCGCCCCGAGCGCGCCGGATGTTCATGATGTTCATGATCTTGCAGTCGTCCGGCGTGGTGACTGGCAACGGCATACCAGATGCCGCGAGCGAGCGCTCGGCGGCTTCGAGGATCGCGGTGATTCTCACGCCCTGGGCGAGATCGGTCCGGGGCGTTTGGCCCTGGACGATGCAATCGAAGAAGTGGCGGAGCTCGGCGCGCAGCGGCTCTTCCATCCCCAGGTGCGGGATGTGGACGTCGCCGTCCCGGATCGTCAGGAACTCGCCGAACTGGGTGAACGGCGGCGGCCGGTCGTAGCCCTTGTCGTAGATCCGCAGCTTCTCGGGCGACACGTCGTCGAGCTCGACCATCTTCTGCGCGCAAACCAGCGTGAACCGCCGCTCCTTGCGCGGGTGCAGCCAGGACAGGTGCAGGTTGGCGAGGATCCCGCTGGGATAGCGCAGCGTCACGAACACCACGTCCTCGATGCCGGGCTGGATCACCGCGGTGCCGCACGCCGACACGGTCTCGGGCTGCTCGCCGAGGATCGCGTCGATCATGGAGAGGTCGTGCGGCCCGAAGCACCACAGCGCGGTCTCGTCGCTGCGGATCCGGCCGAGGTTGACCCGCATCGCGTGCAGGTACAGCGGCGCGCCGAGGCTGCCCGAGGCCAGGAGCTCGCCGATCCGCCGGACCGCCGGATGATAGACCATCAGGTGCCCGACCATGCCGACGGTGCCGGCGGCCCGGGCGGCGGCGCGGACCCGCTGGGCCGCGGCGACGCTGAGCGCGACCGGCTTCTCGACCAGCACGTGCTTGCCGGCGGCAAACGCGGCGATCGCCAGCTCGACGTGGGTCGAGGCCGGCGCGGCGATGACCACCGCGTCGATCGACGGATCGCCGATCACGTCCTCGGCCGACGCGGTCCAGCGCGCGCCGGGCGCGAGCTCGGCGATCAGCGCGCGCTTGCTGGCGTCGGGCTCGGCGACCGCGGCCAGCCGGCAGCGCGGCTCGACGGCCAGGCCGCGCACGTGGTTGATGCCCCAGCTGCCGGCGCCGAGCACCCCGACGTGGATCGTCACATCAGTACGCCGCGCGGACGCCGATGAGCACCTGATGGCGCACGTAGCTCGGGTCGATCTGCATGCCGACGCCCGGATCGTAGCGGAAGTCGGTGTCGACCAGCGCCAGCTGATAGTCGAGCGTGGCGGCGATCCAGTCGCGGAAGTTGTAGCGCAGGCCGACGGTGGCCGCGACGATCGTGTCGTTGCGGACGTAGCCGCTCGAGCCCATCACGAGCGTGCCGTCGTACTGGCGGAACCGCAGCTCGGGCCGGACGTAGACCAGGAACGGCACGAAGTACTGCTCGACGCTCGCCTGGATGACGTGGTCCCGATAGAAGTTGGCGTTGATCGAGTCCTGGTGCTCGTAGCCGTAGCGCAGGGTGACCCGGCCGAGCGGGCTGTAGCGATAGCCGAAGAACAGGCCACCGAGCGGGCTCGAGTAGCTCGGGCCCGCCGAGTAGAACCCGTTGGTGTAGCCGGCGTACGCGTTGATCACCGTGTTGAGGGTCAGCGCGGTCTGGATGCCGGCGACGGTGATCAGCGGGTACGAGTCGATCTTCTTGCTGTCGCCGATGCCGGTGTAATAGCCCATCGATGCATCGACGTAGACCCGGGTCAGCGGCAGCCACTGATAGTTCAGGTGCAGGCCCGCCGTGTTCAGCATCCGGTTGGCGAACTGCTGGGTGTCGGCCTCGAACACGTCGACGGTGTTCTGGTAGTAGAGGTAGCCGCCGAGCGCGCGGCCCGCCGGCAGGTAGTTGATGCGCAGGTCGAGCGAGTTGACGTCGCGGTTGATGTCGCGGCTCGACTCGAAGTTGGTCGCGCGGATGTCGCGCTGGAAGTGCTCCTGAAACGCGAACTGCAGCGGGTGGTCGGGGTTGACGATGCCGCGGAACAGCAGGCCGCCGGCGAGGCCGCTCTGCGAGTCGACGTCGTGATCGCCCGAGAGGTACTGGTCCCACGACGCGTACAGGTTGAGGCTGTACTGGAAGTCGCCGTTGTGGCCGCTGTTGGTGGCGGCGGTCGTGGTGTCGTCGACCGATTGCTCGGACGTGCCGTTGACCGTGTTGTCGTTGCCGGTGGTGCCGCGCGCGACGAGGCGCTGGTACGGCAAGGAGCCGGTGCCGAGCTCGGCGATCACCCGCAGCAGCGCGGCGCCGTTCGGGTTGTTCTTCTCGTAGAACACGTTCGAGACGTAGCCGGTCTCGATGCCGACCTGCGGCCGCAGCGTGGTGCCTTCGCCGACCTTCACACCGGCGCCGTTGACGATCGAGATCGGGTTGACGGCGCTGCCGGGATCCATCGCGGCGGGCGGCGGCGGGATGCCATCGTCTGCCAGGGCGGGGGCCACGCTCGCGAGGAGGCCCGCGCTCAGGGCGGACAGACTGGCAAATAACTTCAACGGTTTCATTAAATTAGCTGCGGGGAGAGCGGCGGCGGCTCGCATACTATGTGCGGGCTTCTCGTTGCGTCAACTCTCGGGCCAGGATAGGTGACCGGCATGCTCGCGAGTGTTCACGCCGTGCCAAAATCGCCGGGCGATTGATCACAACTGGAGCCTGCCGGGCAGACGCGCTACGATGCGCCCTCGATGTGGGGCCGATCGATTTGCGGAGGTATTCCGAAGGGTTCGGCCCGTCGGCTGGCTCGCGCCGCGATCGCGGTGGGTATGTTGAGCGGGGTTTCGGCCGGGATCGCAGGGTGTAGCGAGGCCGCTCGGTGTCAGGCGCCGACCGAGCTCGCGTTCGATGGCGCGCCGGTCCTCGATGGCGATGCGGTCGCGCCGGGGCTGCAGGCGGACGTGCACCTGACGTCGTCGCTGTCGGCCGGCGAGCAGGTCGACCTGGCGATCATCGCCGACGACGGCACGCCCCTGGCGACGATGTCCGCGCCGGCGGACGCCGACGGCAACGTGACGTTCACCGCGGTGTCGATGCCGCCGCCCCACGTCGTGCTGAGCGCGACGGCCAAGGCGACGTGCGGCATCGGCCGCGCCTCGCTGGCGCTCGACGTCACCGGCACCCCGGCGTGCCAGCTGAGCCTCGCGCCGACGCCGGAGGCCAGCGCGTATTACAGCCCGATCGGCGTGCTGAGCTCGGTGACCGATCCCGACCAGACCGCGCCCGGCTACCAGGCGACGGTGCAAGTCGCGACCTTGCCGGACTGGACCGCCGAGATCTTCGAGGCGCCGGTGGCGGACGCGCCGCCCGGCACCAGCTCGCTGCCGGCGGGCGTGTCGCTCGGGATGATCACCGCGGCGGCCAACGGCGTCGCGAGCCAGGCGGTGACGGTCGGCGATGGCGCGGTCGGGTTCTCCGCGGTGTGCCGCGGCCCGGGCGCGGCGCAGCTGACCTCGCCGACGACGACGGTGCTCGCCGACACGACGCCGCCGGCGTGCGCGATCACGGCGCCGGCGGACGGCGCGACGATCACGCCGCGCTACGATGTCGATCCGCTGGCCGCGGGCTGGCAGCTTCCGATCGCCGTGCACGCCGGTGGGGACGACGTCGCGGGCGAGCCGGTCGTGGTCGCCATCAGCGCGCAGGACCTGACGACGTCGACGGTGGCGATGCCGGCGGCCGACGCGACCGGGGCCTCGGCCGGGACGGCGACCATCCCCGCGGCCGCCGGCATGTGGGGGCTCGGGCTGGTGATGCGCGATCACGCAGGCAACCGGTGCTCGACCACGCAGACCTACGACGTCGAGCCCGACGGCTGCGACATCGAGCTGATCTCGCCGACGGCGGTCAGTGTCGACGCCGATCGGAGTCAGCCCGGCGTGCAGATCAACATGCGGATCCAGGTGTCCGCCGGCTGCGCCGGGCAGGCGGTCAGCGCGGTCTGCGGCCGCGACAAGCCCAGCACGTACCCGGTGAACGGCATCGCGCTGCTGACCGAGACGGTGTGCGCCAGCGAGCCGTGCCACGCCGTCACCCTCTGCCGGTTCCAGGTCACCAACGCGGCCGGGATCACCAGCTACGTGCCGGCGGCGATCGCGTTCGATAGCCCGCCTTCGCCCTGAGCGTAAAACCGCGCGATCTGCTCGACGACGAACGCCTGCGCGTCGGCCGGCAGCTGCGGATGGATCGGCAGCGCCAGGACCTCGGCGCACGCGCGCTCGGCGCACGGCAGCGACCCCGGGCGATAGCCGAGCGCGGCGAAGCACGGCTGGAGGTGCAGCGGCTCGGGGTAGTAGACCTCGGTGCCGACGCCGGCGGCGGCGAGGTGCGCGCGCAGGGCATCGCGGCGCGGCGCGCGGATCACGAACTGGTGGTAGACGTGCGCCGGGTCGGGCGCGGGCAGCCGCAGCTCGGCGGGGATCCGCGCGGCGGCGAACAGCGCGCGGTAGCGTTCGGCGTGGCCGCGGCGCGCGGCCGTCCAGCGGGCGAGGTGCGGCAGCTTGGCGCGCAAGATCGCGGCCTGGAGCGGATCGAGCCGGAAGTTCCCGCCGACGGCGAGGTGGTGATACTTGGGCCGCGCGCCGTGGCCGCGCAGCAGGCTCAGCCGGTCGGCGAGCGCCGCGTCGTCGGTGAGCACGGCGCCCGCGTCGCCGATCGCGCCGAGGTTCTTGGTCGGAAAGAACGACACCGCCGCGGCCGTGCCGCGCACCGGGCCGGCGCCGAGGCTCTGCGCGGCGTCCTCGATGATCGGGATCGAGGTCTCCGGCAGGTTCGCCGGGCGGCCGAACAGGTGGACCGTGGTGATCGCCTTCGTGCGATCGCTGCACGCCGACAGCGCGGCGCGGGGATCGAGGTCGAGCGTGGCGTCGTCGATGTCGGCGAACACCATGCGCGCGCCGAGCCGGGCGGCGCCGCCGGCGGTGGCGAAGAACGTCAGCGGCGTGGTCACGACCTCGTCGCCCGGGCCGATCGCGAGCGCCAGGTAGATCGCGTGCAGCGCGTCGCTGCCCGAGCTGGTGCCGAGCGCGTGGGCGGCGCCGGTCGCCGCCGCCAGCTCGCGCTCGAACGCCGCGACCTCGGGCCCGCCGACGAACACGCCGCTGTCGAGCACGCGGGCGATCGCGGCGTCGACCTCGCGACGCACCGCGGCCAGCTCGGCGGCCATGTCGAACAGCGGCACGTTCACGGCCCGGGCACGCTAGCATGCCGGGGTGCACGCGACGGTTTCGATGCTCGGCGTGGTCTGCGGTGTCGCCGGCTGCGCGTACCAGCCCGGCTCGTTCGACTACGCGGTCCACCGATTTCCGGGCGAGCGCGTGACCGTCGGCTGCTTCGACGTCGCCGTCGAGCGCCGCGCCGACGCGCCGGTCGGCCCGGTCCTGGGCTTCGACGTCGCCAACCGCTGCGATCACCCGCAGCAGCTCGACTTCGCCGCGCTGATCGTCGTCGGCCGCGACGCCGCCGGCCACGACGTCGCGCTCGCGCCGTACGACCCGCGCCACGAGCTCGTGCCGGTCG
>DASWOO010001343.1:0-3281 GCA_036404335.1 Kofleriaceae bacterium | reverse complement strand
CCGGCGCGCGCTACCTGGTCAACCACCTCGCGCCCAACGGCCGCTACGTCTACGAGCACGATCTGTGGACCGGCGTCGCGAGCGACGCGACCCAGCTCGGCGGCAACTACAGCATGCCGCGCCACGCCGGCACGACCTACTTCCTCGCCGAGATGTATCGCATCACCAAGGAGCCGTGGCTGCGCGAGCCGATCGAGCGCGCGTTCGCGCACCTCGCCGATCTCATGGCGCGCGGCGCGTGCGGCTACACCACGCCCGACGGCACGGCGTTCGACTGCGTGATCGACAAGGGCGACACCGTCGCGCACCTCGGCTCGACCGCGCTCGCGGTGGTCGCGCTCGCCGAGTACCAGCGCGCCACCGGGGACACCCGCTACCTCGAGCTCGCGACCCAGCTGTCGGCGTGGATCCTGTACATGCAGCGCCCCGACGGCTCGTTCCGCCACCTGTTCAACGTCCGGACCAAGACCCCCGACGACAAGTCCGAGCTCCTGTACTACTCCGGCGAGGCCACCCTGGCGCTCGCCCGGATGTACACCGTCACCCAGGACGCGAGGTACGCCACCGCGGCGACCCGGGCGCTCGACTGGCTGGTCGACTGGTACGACTTCTTCCTCGCCGGGTTCTTCTTCGGCGAGGAGCACTGGACCTGCATCGCTGCCGAGGCGATCTGGCCCGCGGGCAAGCGCGACAAGTACAAGGACTTCTGCCACGACTACGGCAGCTTCCTGCGCCTGCAGCAGACCGAGCCGGGCGAGCACCCCGACGAGGACGACTTCACCGGCGCGTACAACATGACGCCGTTCGTCGTGCCGTACAACACCCCGGCCGGGTCGCGCACCGAGGCGATGATCTCGGCGTACGAGCTGGGAAAGCACCACGGCACGCCCGATCACCGGGTCGCCGACCAGGTCCGCGCGGCGCTGCAGTACGTGCTCGGCCAGCAGATCCGCCCCGACAGCGACTTCAACGTCGTGCTCGGTGCGCAGACCACCGGCGACGGCGCGCTGCCCGGCACGCCGATCGACCGAAATATCCGGATCGACTACGTCCAGCACGTGTGCTCGGCGATGATCCGCGCGTCGGAGTGGGTCGACACGGATCCGTAGCCCGGCCGGCGGCGCGGGGATGCTATGTTCCCCGAGGTGGGTGACGACAAGCGGACCAAGCTGGGAACAGCGCCTGTCGGCGTGGTCGCAGCGCCTGCGATGACCCCGGCGCCGAGCAGCGTCGATCCGCACCCGACCTCGTTCCTGCCGCCGGCGCCGCCCGAGGTCGACGTGCTGCTCGGCCAGACCCTGGCCGGCCGCTACATCATCGACCGCAAGCTCGGCGAGGGCGGCATGGGCGCGGTGTACCTCGCGACCCACAACGTGCTCGAGAAGCAGGTCGCGCTCAAGATCCTGCACAGCGAGCTGTCGCGCAAGCCCGACCTGGTCGAGCGGTTCATCCAGGAGGCCAAGTCGGCCTCGCGGATCCGCCACGAGAACGTGATCAACATCAGCGACTTCGGCTCGACGCCCGAGGGCGTGGTGTTCTTCGCGATGGAGCTGCTCAAGGGCCACGACCTGCACGAGGTGGTCACGCGCGCCCGGCTCGCCGGCCAGCTCCTGCCGTGGGAGCGCAGCAAGAAGATCTTCCTGCAGATCTGCGCCGCGCTGGTCGCCGCGCACGGCCTAGGCATCGTCCACCGCGACCTCAAGCCGGAGAACATTTACCTCGTCGAGTTCCTCGGCGAGCCGGACTTCGTCAAGCTGCTCGACTTCGGCATCGCCAAGGTCACCGACGTCGGCGAGGGCGACCGCAAGCTGACCCGCACCGGCATGCTGTTCGGCACGCCCGAGTACATGTCGCCCGAGCAGGCGCGCGGCGACACCGTCGATCACCGGGTCGACGTCTACGCGATGGGCTGCATCCTGTTCCAGCTGGTGACCGGCCGCGTGCCGTTCGAGGCCGAGAACTTCATGGGCGTGCTCAGCCTGCACCTGACCGAGCCGCCGCCGGTGATCCCGACCGACATCTTCGATTCGATCGGCGCGCCGCGCGGGCTGGCGCAGGTGATCGACCGAGCGCTGGCCAAGGACCGGAACCAGCGGTTCGGCTCGATCGAGGAGCTCGTGCGCGCGGTGCGGGCGGCATCCGGCGACAAGCTCACGGCCCCGGTGCTCGCGGCGAGCGTGCCGGCGCCCAAGAGCACGGGCGCGATGGGCCGGGCCCGGACCCAGTGGACGGGCAACCTGTCGGTGCCCGAGGTCGACGCGGTGGCGCCGCGGGCGCCGGGCGCTTCGTCGTCGAAGCTGCCGATGATCATCGGCGCGATCGTGCTGGCCGCGGGCGCGGCGGCCGCGGCGGCGCTGGTCGCGACGCGCGGCCATGGCGACGGTCCCGGTAGCGCCGGATCGGCCGCGGTGCTCGGCGCCGGGTCGGCCAGCGGCGCGCCGGTGGTGCCGCCCGTGCCGCCGCCGGTGCAGGGAGCCGGCTCCGGCTCGGCGACCGTGGCGCAGCCGCCGCCGGCGTTCGACTTCGCGCAGTCGCAGCTGAGGCTCGAGTCGCAGCCGGCCGGGGCCGAGGTCGTCGATGTCGCGAGCGGCAAGCTGATCGGCCGCACGCCGATCACGCTCAAGGTCGCGCCGTCGCACGACGGTCGCCAGTTCGAGATCCGCGCGCGCGGCTATGTCAGCTCGGTGGTCGAGCTCGTGCCGGACAAGGCGAGCGTCGGGGTCAACGAGAAGCTGGAGAAGGGCTCCGGGCACAAGCTGGTCCCGGCGGCGAGCAAGCCCGCGGCTGATCCGGCGGCCAAGCCGGAGCCGGCCACCGAGCCGGTGACCAGGCCCGGGCCCGAGCCCGAGGCTAAGCTGCCCGAGGTCAAGCCGCCCGAGGCCAAGCCCGAGGTCAAGCCCGATACGAGGCCCAAGCCCGACGACGACGACATGATCCAGCTCAAGCAGGATCCCTCGCGCGCCGGCAGCGGCACCCCGTGAGCGCGGCGTACACCACCGGGCGCGCCCGGGTCGGCGAGGTCGAGCTTGTCTACGACCGGTTCGGCGCGCAGGGCATCCCGCTAATCTTGATCATGGGCATCGGCGCGCAGCGCATGATGTGGGACGACGACTTCTGCGGCCAGCTGGTCGCGCGCGGGTTCTGCGTCGTGCGCTTCGATCACCGCGACATCGGCGAGTCGAGCCGGGTCGACGCCCCGGTGCCGAGCCCGGCGCCGATGCTCGCGCGGCGGCTGGTCGGCGCGGCGATCCGCGCGCCGTACACCCTGAGCGACATGGCCA
>DASWOO010001342.1:0-2483 GCA_036404335.1 Kofleriaceae bacterium | reverse complement strand
GCTGGCCCGAGCTGGTCCGCCTGGTCCGGCTGCGCGCCGGCGCGACCAGCGATCCCGCGCGCACCGTCCAGCTCCACCTGCGGCTCGCCGACGTGTTCGTCCACCAGCTCGACGACCTGGCGAGCGCGCAGCACGAGCTCGACGCCGCCGCGCGGCTCGCGCCCGACGACCCCGCGGTCCACGAGATGACCGCGACGATCCTCATCGCCAGCGATCCCGCGGCGGCGACCAAGGCGTGGCGCGAGGTCGCGCGGCTCGCCGAGCTGCGCGGCGATCACCGGACCTGCGCGCGGGCGTGGGCGCGGATCGGCGATCTGATCAACGCCGAGGCGGTGCGCGCCGCGGGCGGCAGCTCGCCGGGGTTGCCGTCGGGGCTGTTCGCCGAGGCCGAGGCCGCGTGGCGCCGCTCGCTCGAGCTCGATCCGCTGCAGGCCGACGCGCTGGTCGGGCTCGCCGGCGCGGCCGCCGCCCGCAACGACCACGAGCTCGCCGCCGACCTCTACGAGCGGCTGCGCGGCCTGGGCCTGGCCCAGGTCGTCGCCGCCCGCCACGAGCTGGCGCTCGCCCGGTCGCTGGTCGCGCTCGGCCGGATCGACGACGCGCGCGCGAGCCTGCGCCGCGCGACGATGGTCGCGAGCGAGACCGCGGCCGAGGCCCACGCCACGCTCGCCGAGCTCGCCGACCAGGCGCTCGATCACGACCACGCGTCGGCCGAGCTCGAGACCGCGATCGGCACGCTGATCGGCCTGTGCGCCGACAAGCCGCCCGACGTCGACCGGCTGTCGGCGCGCGCCGCCGAGCTCGCGGTCGTGCGCGCGATGCTGCTCGATCGCACCGGCCACGCCGCGGCCGCGTCCGCCGACTGGCAGCGCGCCTACGCGCTGGCCCAGGACACCGCGCCCGAAGTCGCGCGCGACGCCGCCCGCACCCTGCTCGCCCGCTCGGGCGACGACGCCGGCGTCGAGCGCCGCTGGGTCGACGCCGTGCTCGCGACCCAGCCGCCCGTCGCCGATCGCGCCGCGCTTCGGGTCCGCCGCGCCGACCTCGCGCGCCGCGACCGCGGGTTCGACGCCGCGCTCGCCGACCTGCGCGAGGCGCTCGAGCTCGCCGAGGCCGCGCCGGCGCTGACCGTGTCGATCCGGCGGCGCGCCTACCGGCTCGAGGCCGAGATCCACGCCCAGCGTGGCGACCTGCGGGCCCGCGCCCACGCGCTGGCGGCGCTCGCCACGCTCGCCGAGCGCCCGGCCGATCGGGTCGAGGCCGAGACCGCGGCGGCGGCGGCGTGGCTCGCGGCCGACGATCCGGCGGCGGCGCTATCGCACGCCGCGCGCGGCCAGGCGGCGCTGCAGGCGCTCGCGTCCGAGACCGACGACCACGTCGGCGCCGCGGTCCACCGCGAGGTCGCGACCACGCTCGGCGAGGCGGCGTGGCGCCAGCGGTCGTGGCCCGACGTGATCCGCGCCTACCGCGCGCTGATCGACGAGCACGGCGACGGCGACGCCGACGCCGCGCGGCTGCCGACCTATCGCTACCGGCTCGCGGTCGCCGCCGATCGCGCAGGCGACGGCGAGGTCGCGATCGCCGCGCTGCGCCCGCTGGTCGACGATCCCGAGGCGTCGCGCGGCGCCAGCCCCGAGCTGCGCGCCCAGGCGCTGCGGCTGTTCGCCGAGCTCGCCGAGCGCGCCGGCGATCTGATGGGCGCCGCGGCCGCGCTCGAGAGCTTCGCGGCGATCGGCGGCGACAGCTCGGCCGCGGCCCGCGCCGACGCCGTGTACCGCGCCGGCGAGCTGTTCCGCCGCGCCGACCGGAGCGACGAGGCGATCCGCTGCCTCGAGGCCGCGCTGCGGATCTCCGACAGCCACATGCCGGCGCTCGACGCGCTCGAGGCGATGTGGCGCGACCGCAAGGACCTCGACCGGGTCGCCGTGATCCTCGGCCGCAAGGTCGCGGCCACCGTGCGCCACCCGGCGCGGCAGAAGCCGCTGCTGTCGCGGCTCGGCGATCTGCAGGACCAGCTCGGCCGGCCCGAGGTCGCGCGCGAGACCCACCAGCGCGCGCTCGAGATCGATCCGATGTGGCGGCCGTCGCTGCGCTACATCACGCTCGGCCTGCGCGACTCCGGCCAGGTCGTCGCCGCGGCCGGCGGCCTCGCCCAGCTCGCCGGCGAGCTGCACGGCGATCACGGCGTCGACCTCGCGATCGTCACCCACGAGCGCCAGATCGCCGCCGAGGCCCTGGCCGACCTGGTGTTCAAGCTCGACGACGCCCAGCTCGACGCCGTGCGCGCGATCGCCCGGCCCGCGCTCGAGCGCGCCGCCCTCGACAACGCCGACGTCGCCCCCGGCCTCGCCCGGCTGCGCGGCGAGACCTCGCAGCCCGGGCCGATCAGCGAGGACACCACGCAGGGCGGCAAGCTCGCCGCCCCCGAGCGCGGCGCGCTGTCCCTGCGCGACGCGGCGACCCGGGCGCGCGCCGACGGCAAG
>DASWOO010001341.1:0-2417 GCA_036404335.1 Kofleriaceae bacterium | reverse complement strand
TCGGCGCAGGCGGGCGCGGCCGTGGCGCCGGGCGCGGCGAGCCCCGGCGACCTGATCACGGCGGAGCACAAGGCGATCGCCGGCGTCGACGCCAAGGCGCTCGCGGCGCTGCTGGCGCCCGGCGCGTTCGGCTTCGGGGTCGACGCGGCCGAGGCCGCCGAAGGCCAGGCCGGCGTCGTCGCGCAGATCGTCCACGACCTCGGCGACCCGCCGCCGGGCGGCTTCACCGTGACCGCAAAGCCACCCGTGGTCGGCCAGGACAGCGGCCACGCCTGGATCGCCGAGGAGCTCGAGCTCGGCGGCGCCGATCGCGAGCCGCGCCACCTCGCGATCTCCAGCCTCGCCGCGCAGATCGACAACCAGTGGCGGTTCGTCGCCGTGCACTGGGCGGCGCCGGTCGCCGACGCCACGGCCGAGCGCATGGCGATCCTCCAGACCCTGCCGGCGCCGCAGCCGATCGCCGATCGCCACGACGGCGACGCCTCGCTCGACCGCGCGGTGCGCGACGCGTTCGCCAGCCGCGAGGCCTTCGCCGACGCCAGCAGCGAGCGCCCCGACGCGTTCAACTACGGCAGCGGCGGCGAGCGCGCCCGCGGCGCCTCGATCAAGAAGGTGTTCGGCAAGCTCCGGGCGTCGATCCGCCTGCACGACGGCGCGCGCGTCGCATCGGACAGCGCGTGGCAGCCGTCGGCGCCGGGCGCCCGGTTCGGCTGGGCCGCGGTCAACGTCGACTTCACGTCGCGGACCCGCGCGGCCACCGAGGTCACCCAGACCTTCCGCGTGCTCGCCATCCTGATCAAGGACGGCGGCAGCTGGAAGATCCTACAGAGTCACTGGTCCAACGGCGGACCGATTCACTAGCGAGCGAGCGACGCGAGCTCGGCGGTCGAGAAGAAGAACGCGATCTCCTCGCGCGCCGTCTCCTGCGCGTCCGAGCCGTGGACCGCGTTGCGCTCGATGTTGGTCGCGAACTCCTTGCGGATCGTGCCGGCGTCGGCCTTCTCCGGGTTGGTCGCGCCCATGATCTTGCGGTTGGCGGCGACCGCGTCCTCGCCCTCGAGCACCTGGACGACCACCGGACCCTCGGTCATGAACTTGACGAGGTCGGCGTAGAACGGGCGATCCTTGTGCACCGCGTAGAACGCCTTGGCCTGCGCCTCGGTCAGCCGCACCATCTTCGACGCGAGGATGCGGAGGCCGGCGGCCTCGAACATGGCGGTGACGCCGCCGATCGAGTTCTTGGCGACGGCGTCGGGCTTGATGATCGAAAACGTGCGTTCAATGGCCATAAGATTTCGGGGAAGCTACCCCCCGATGCCATCAGGGTCAACCGCGGCTCTAGCCGATCAGTTTGGCCAGGGTCACGCCCATCTCCGCCGGGGTCGGCGAGACGGCGATGCCGGCGTCCTTGAGCGCGGCGATCTTGTCCGACGCGGCGCCCTTGCCGCCGGAGATGATCGCGCCGGCGTGGCCCATCCGCTTGCCCGGAGGCGCGGTCTGGCCGCCGATGAACGACGCCACCGGCTTGTCGATGTAGTCCTTGACGAACTGCGCGGCGCGCTCCTCGGAGTCGCCGCCGATCTCGCCGATCATGAAGATCGCCGACGTGCCCGGGTCCTCGGCGAACCACATCAGGGCGTCGATGAAGTCGGTGCCCTTGACCGGGTCACCGCCGATGCCGATCGCCGTCGACTGGCCCAGGCCCAGCGCGGTCAGCTGGTGCACGACCTCGTAGGTCAGCGTGCCCGAGCGCGAGACCACGCCGATCGCGCCCGGCTTGTGGATGTAGCCCGGCATGATGCCGACCTTGCACTGGCCCGGCGTGATCACGCCCGGGCAGTTCGGGCCGATCAGCACGACCTCGGGGTACTCCTGGTCGAGCACGTACTTGACCTTGACCATGTCGCGCGCCGGGATGCCCTCGGTGATCGCGATGATCGTCTGGATCCCGGCGGCCGCGGCCTCGAGGATCGCGTCGGCCGCGCCCGGCGGCGGGACGTAGATCACCGACGTGTTCGCGCCGTGGTGCTCCACCGACTCCGCGACGGTGTCGTAGATCGGTAGCTGCTCGAGCCCGGCGACCTTGCTGCCGCCCTTGCCCGGCTTGGTGCCGGCGACGACCTTGGTGCCGTACTCGATCATCTGCTTGGCGTGGAACGCGCCGGCCGAGCCGACGCCCTGGACCACGAGGCGGGTGTCATATCCGACGAGGACGCTCATGTTACTTCGCCTCCTTGGCGGCCTTGACGACCTTTTGCGCGCCGTCGGCCATGTCCGCCGCGGCGACGATGTTGAGCCCGCTGTCGGCCAGCATCTTCTTGCCGAGCTCGACGTTGGTACCCTCGAGCCGGACGACCAGCGGGACCTTGAGCCCGACTTCCTTGACCGCCGTGATCACGCCCTGCGCGATCGTGTCG
>DASWOO010001340.1:0-7308 GCA_036404335.1 Kofleriaceae bacterium | reverse complement strand
GAGGATCAGCACCATCGCGACCGCGTGCTGGATGCCCAGCGTGATGTTGACGATGTGGTGGCCGCCGAGCGTGATCGACGCGTTGACCCACGCGCCGTTGGCCGCGGCACCGAGCGCCGGGACCAGCTTGGACACGTAGCGCGAGAACGCGAGCGCGGCGACCGCGATCGGCGCCGAGAACCCCGCGGTCAGCGACACCCAGCCGCTCATGAACCCGACCGCCGGGTGAAACGCCTCGCGCAAGTACACGTACTCGCCGCCGGCGCGCGGCATCATCGCGCCGAGCTCGGCGTACGACGCGGCGCCGCACAGCGCGAGCACCCCGCCGACGATCCACGCGATCAAGATCGTCGGCGGATCGTGCAGGCTCGCCGCCTGGAACCCGGTGCTGGTGAACACGCCGGTGCCGATCATGTTCGCGATCACGATCGCGGCGGTGATCAGCAGGCCGAGCTGGCGGCGCGGCGCGGTCACGGAACCCTACACGGCTGGAAGTCACGCATGCAGCGGGCGAGGTCATACCGCGGCCCGCCGGCGGCGGCTATCGAAACCTCGGGCTACTGCACGGCCTGCAGCGTGACCTTGACCGAGCGCCGCTTGCCGGCGTTATCGACGGTGACGTCGAGGACATCGCCGACCTTGTGGGCGTCGAGCACGCGGTACAGATCCGGCGAGCGATGGACGTCGGTGTCCTCGATCTTGACGATCACGTCGCCCAGGTGCGTGCCGTCGGCGTCGCGGTGCACGCCGCCGATCCCGGCCTGCTCGGCCGCGCCGCCGGCCTGGACCGCCATCACGACCACGCCGTCGATGCCGTTCTGCACCGCTACCGCGTCGCTGATCGTGTTGATGCCGAGCCCTGGCCGGATCACCTTGCCGTACTTGAGCAGCTGCGGGACGATCGCGTTGACGGTGTCGACCGGCACCGCGAAGCCGATGCCGGCGTTGGCGCCCGACGGCGAGTAGATCGCGGTGTTGATGCCGATCAGCCGGCCCGAGCTGTCGAGCAGCGGCCCACCGGAGTTGCCGGGGTTGATCGACGCGTCGGTCTGGATCACGTCGAAGATCGAGTGGTCGGTGACGCTCTTGATCTCGCGGCCCAGGCCCGACACCACGCCGGTGGTCAGGGTCTGGTCGAGGCCGAACGGGTTGCCGATCGCGAGCACGCTCTGGCCGACCCGGAGCGTCGACGACTGGCCGATCGGCAGCGGTAGGAGCTTCTGCGGCGGCGCGTCGATGTGCAGCACGGCGATGTCCTTGTCGGGCGCGGTGCCGACGATCGTCGCCGGGTAGGTCGTGTGGTCGTTGAGCGTGACCGAGGCGCGGTTGCCGTGCTGGACGACGTGGAAGTTGGTGACGATGTGGCCGTCCTGATCCCACACGAAGCCCGAGCCGGTGCCCTGCGGGATCTCGCTGACGTCGAGCGTCATGCGATCGCGGCGGGCCTCGAGGCTGGTGATGTTGACCACCGAGCGCGAGAACTTGGAGAACACGTCGATCGTCGCCTGCTCGCTGGCGCCGAGCTTGTCATCGGGGCGCTGGGCGATCGGCCGCGGCTCGAACGACACGTAGTGCTGGGTCGCGCGGCGCTGCTGGACCACGGTGAACACCAGCGCGCCGGCGACGATCAGCAGCAGGACCGCCAAGATCTTGGTCATGCCAGACTCGCGGTAGGGCGGATGTGGCTCTCTGGTCACGGGATAGAGCGATTGTGACATGGCTGGGCTCGGTCGGCCTACCGACCGGCGCCCGCCGGTTATTCCCCCGAGTGATTTGCGAGGAAGTGCTCGGCCTCCAGCGCGGCCATGCAGCCCGAGCCCGCGGCGGTGATCGCCTGGCGATACTTCTTGTCCTGGACGTCGCCGGCGGCGAACACGCCGGTGACCGAGGTCACCGTGGAGCCCGGGGTGGTCACGATGTAGCCCTGCTCGTCGCAGGCGAGCTGGCCGGCAAGGAACCGGGTGTTGGGCACGTGGCCGATCGCGAAGAACAGCCCGGCGGCCTCGATCGTGCGCTCGGCGTGGGTCTTGAGATCGGTCACGCGCACCGCCTCGACCGTGCCGTTGCCGCGGACCTCGTCGACGCGGTGCGACAGCAGGAGCTCGATCTTGGGGTTGGCCCGGGCCCGGTCCTGCATCACGGCCGACGCGCGCAGCTCGTCGCGGCGGTGGACGATGTAGACCTTGGAGCCGAACTTGGCGAGGAAGGTCGCCTCCTCCATCGCCGAGTCGCCGCCGCCGACCACGAACAGGGGCTTGTTGCGGAACACCGGCAACGCGCCGTCGCACACCGCGCACGCCGACACGCCCTTCTGCCACAGCTCCGCGTCGCGCGTGCCCGGGATGTCGTCGCGCTTGGCGGTCGCGCCGGTCGCGATGATCAGCGTGTTGGCGGCGCCCTCCTGCTCCTCGGTGTAGTAGCGGAACGGCCG
This sequence comes from Kofleriaceae bacterium, assembly GCA_036404335.1. Lineage (GTDB taxonomy): Bacteria > Myxococcota_A > Polyangia > Haliangiales > Haliangiaceae > JABFXX01. Next base: position 4,877 of record DASWOO010001340.1, on the reverse strand, counting down.
CTGCGACAGGTCGACGCGCTCGACGGTTTCCGTGTAGATCCGGGTGCCGAACCGCTCCGACTGCTCGCGCATCCGGTTGACCAGCGCGGTGCCGTCGATGCCCTCGGGGAACCCGGGGAAGTTCTCGACCTCGGTCGTCGTGGTCAGCTGTCCGCCTGCCGCGACCCCGCCCGCCATGAAGCCCTCGAACATCACCGGCGCGAGGTTGGCGCGGGCGGCGTAGATCGCGGCGGTATGCGCGGCCGGGCCGCTACCGATGATGACGACTTGCTCGGGCTTCATGCAAGGGAGATGTAGCGGTGATCCGGGCCGCTTTCAACGACGGACATCGCTTGTCGCCGCGCCGCCCGGGGTGGATTCTTGCGCGGTATGGAGCTCGCCAGCATCACCCAGCTCGACCGGTGCCACCGCCGACACGACGAGGTGGTGGCCGACCTGCTCGAGGCCGCGCGGCGGTTCGCCGCCGGCCGGCCCGACGACGGCGATCTGGACCGGGTCCACGGCGCGGTCGCCTACTTCGAGCGCGCGGTCGCGCGCCACTTCGTCGACGAGGACGGCTCGGTGTTCCCGCGGCTGTCGGCGCGCCGGCCCGAGCTGTCGGCGATGCTCGCCGAGCTGTCGGCCGAGCACCCGGCGCAGCTCGAGCTGCAGCGCGCGGTCGCCGCGGCCGCCCGGAGCCTGGACGACGAGGCGCGGCCGGGCGCGGGCAAGGTGCTGCTCGACGCGGCCAGCAAGCTCGCCGACGCGCACCACGCGCACGTCCGGCGCGAGGACGAGCTGTTCGCCCGGGCGCGCGGCGCGCTGACCGACGAGGACGATCGCGAGATCACCGCGGAGATGGAGGCCCGGCGCGACCGGGACGGCCGCGGGCGAGGCGGTGGCGGCGGCGGCGGTGGTGGTGGCGGCGGTGGCAGGCCGCGCTGACTACGGCGCCGCGGACACCCGCTCGCCGGCGCGCGGCGCGACGTCGCGCTGGGCCGCCGGCCCGACCTCGCGCCTGGGCGCCGCGGCGATCGCGACCTCGGGCGCCGCGACGGCCGCCAGCGACGCCTTGAGCGCCGCGCCCTTGTTGGCCACGATGCCGCACGCGCCGTGCGCGCTGCACGCGCTCGACAGGTGCGTCGCGAGGAAGTCGCGCAGCAGCGCCACGCGGTACGGCAGCCGGCGCGACGCCTGGGTCAGGAGCTGCAGGTGGATCGTCGCGCCGTACGCCGGCAGGAGCTCGACCAGCGTGCCGCTGCGCAGGTGCGGCGCCGCGGCGAACGCCGGCAGCAGCGCGATGCCGAGGCCGGCCACGGTCATGTCGATCACGAAGCCCAGGTGATCGCCGCTGACCACGCCGGTCACCGACACCGCCTCGACCCCGCCGGGCCCGGTCAGCTCCCAGCTCCCGCTGCCGCTGCGGTGCAGGATCGCGTCGTGATCCTCGAGCTCGGCGAGCGACGCCGGCGTGCCGCGGCCCGCGAGGTAGCTCGGCGCCGCGTACAGGTGGTGCGGGGTCTCGCCGACCCGCCGGCTGATCAGCGCCGAGTCCGGCAGCTTGCCGTGCGCGAGCCCGAGGTCGGCGTGCTCGCCGACCAGGTCGGCCGACCGCGCGCTGCCCGAGACCTCGATCCGGATCTTGGGGTACAGCCGCAGGAACGCCGCGATCACCGGCGCCAGCGCCGGCGCGAAGTCGGCCGGCACGGCGATCCGGACCAGGCCATGCGGCTCGCGCGCGGCGTCGAGCGCGACCGCGGTCGCCTCGTCCAGCCCCGCCAGCGCCTCGCGCACCCGCTCGAAGTACGCCCGGCCGACCTCGGTCAGCGCGACCCGCCGGGTCGTGCGCTCGAGCAGCACCACGCCGAGATCCTCCTCGAGCTTGGCGATGCTCCGGCTGACCGACGACGTCGGCAGGCCGAGCGCGGTCGCCGCCGCGGTGAACCCGCCGGACTCGACGACCTGGAGGAACGTGGCAGCGCGGTTGAGGTCCATAGTTGCTCCCCCAACAATAATCCATTGCAGCTCGACCGACTAGTGCTCCTTCGGCAACAGCTTATGCTGTGGCCATGTCGATCCGGTCCCTCGCGCCCACCATCGCTCGCGTCATCCTCGGCCTCGCATTCTTCGTGTTCGGCCTCAACTTCTTCCTGCACTTCCTCCCGCAGCCCGCCCCGCCGCCCGACGCCGGCGCGTTCCTCGGCGCGCTGGTCACAGGAAAGATCCTGACGGTGATCAAGGTCGTCGAGGTCACGGCCGGGCTCTTGCTGATCGTGGGCCGGTTCGTGCCGCTGGCGCTGGTCCTGCTCGCGCCGGTCGAGATCGGCATCCTCATGTTCCACGGCGTGTTCGAGCCGAGCGGCCTGCCGCTGCCGATCGTCCTGATCGCCCTGACCGTCTACCTGGCCTACGCCTACCGCAACGCGTTCGCGCCGATGCTGCAGTCGACGGCGCAGCCGGTCGCCTAGCTCCGGCGTCGACTACGCGTCGGGCCCGGCGCCCGGCGGCTTCGCCTTGGCGGCCTCGAGCGCCGCGTCCTCGGCGGCCTGCTCGGCCCGCGCCTTGGCGACCGCTGCGGCCTTCTTCTCCGCCTCGATCCGCTGCGCTTCCTTCTGCGCCCCGGCCGACTTGTGCTGCGAGTCCTGCTCCTCGCGCATCATCAGCTTGAGCCGGTCCTGCATGTCGCGCGACGTCGGCGCCTCGACCTTGGCCGGCTCGCCGTGCCGCAGGATCTTCGCGAGCACGTAGCACGCGACCGCGAACGCCAGGATCGACGACCACTGCGCGAAGGTCAGGCCCGCGTAGCGCGGGTCGGTGTCCTCGGGGCGCAGGAAGTCGAGGCCGAACCGGACCGGCGCGTACAGCATGCCGGTCAGCACGACGAGGAACCCGGCCGGCCGGCGGTGCCTGGGGTTGAACGCCAGCCACAGGATCAGCAGGTTGACCGGCACCAGGTACAGGAACTCGATCAGGCCGAGGTTCCACGCCCGGATGTACTCGCTCGTGCCCGGGTACTGCTCGGCGAGGTGCGCCAGGTTGAGCTTGCGCGGATAATCTTCGGCGAGCGCCGCGTACCACTGGTCGGGCGAGACCGCGGCGCCGATGTGATCGCTGACCACGGTGCAGCCGATCCGGCCGATCGAGAACGCAGGCAGCAGGCCGACGATCGTGATGTCGGCGAACAGCCGGACCGGCAGGCGCTTCCACCACGTGAACAGCGCGAAGCCGATCGCGCCGCCGATGAACCCGCCGTACGACGAGATGCCGTCCCAGATCCGCAGCGGCAGCGGCCAGTTCGCCGGCCACATCGACTCGGGCAGGAACCACCAGTGCGCGGGCGGGTTCATCGCCGCCTCGCCGAGCCGGTCCCACTGGTAAGCGAGCACGTCGAACTCGTGCGCGCCGAGGAAGCCGCTGACCATGACCCAGGTCAGGAGGCCGCGGATCACGTCGTCGCTCACGCCGTGCCACTCGGCGTAGTGCCGCAGCGGCACCGCGCCCAGCAAGACGCCGACCGCGACGATCATGCCGAACCACTGGATCGGGATCCCGATGTCGAGCGCGCCGAGATGGAAGTACGGCAGGTTGGCGGCCGTGGCTGACATGAGCGCGAGGGCGGGCATGGCGGCGAGAGCCTACACCACGGCGGAGGTCGCGCTATGCTCGCGGCGTGATCTGGGAGCCATTCGTTCTTGCCCTCGTGCTCGGGATCATCGTTTCGGCCGGGCTGTACTTCGCCTACCTGTGGCCGTCGGTCGAGCCGGCCGACGACGATCCCGCGGCACCTCCCGAGGAGCCGTGATCCGCGCGCTCGCCGTCGCGGCGCTGCTGGCAGCCGCGCCCGCCTCCGCCGCCGGCCCGGCCCGCCCCGGCCACACCGAGCGCGTCGAGTACCACGACCCGGCGACGCCGCCGAGCCGCGGCCCGGCGACCGCCCCGGTCACCATCGAGATCTTCTTCGTGCCCGGCACCGCGATGCCGATGCAGGCGATCCGCCTGCTCCAGCAGCTGGCCGACCGCCACCCCGCCCGGGTCCGGCTGATCTACCGCGTGCTCAAGGCCGGCCCGTCGCTCCTGACCCCGAGCGCGGCGCTCGAGGCCCAGGCCGAAGGCAAGTTCTTCGACTTCGTCGACGAGGTCGCCCGGCTGCGCGGCACCCAGCTCAAGAAGGACGAGCTGGTCGAGCTCGGGCGCCGGATCGGGCTCGACCCGCAGCGCGTCGCGCGCGCCACCCAGGTCGCGAGCTACCGCGACATCCTCGACGCCAACCAGCACCGGCTCGAGCGCCTGCACATCCAGGCGTCGCCGTCGGCGATCGTGTTCAACGCCCGGCCGACCAAGCTGATGCTCGGCAACGTCTCGGCCCGCGACATCGAGACCGAGTACAACGCCGCCTACCAGCGCGCGCTCGACAAGCTCGACCGCGGCCACGCCCCGGACCAGCTGATGCGCGCATTCGAGGACGAGGTCGCGGCGCAGGTCACCCCGCCACCGCCGCTGCTGTCGTTCCACCTGAACGACGACGACGACGCCAAGGTCGCCCCCACGCCGCTGGCGTCGCCGCCGCTCGCCCTCGCCGGCCTGCCGTCGTACGGCGTGCCCGGCGCGCGGATCGCCGTGGTCGTGCTGTGCCGGCCGAGCGAGACCACCTGCAACGCGCCGGTCCGCGGCCTCGAGGAGCTGGTCCGGACCTACCCCGACGAGGTCCGCATCGTCTGGGCGCCGTGGTTCGACGTCCACAAGGAAGGCGCCGCCGAGCTGGCGATGCTGGCCGACGCCGCGCTGTGCGCCGAGGCGATCGGCTCCAATCAGGGCGAGCTAACGACCTCGCCGGGCTGGCAGTGGAACCACGAGGTGCTGTCCCAGCTGACCAGCTACGCGCGCGCGGACGCCAGCGG
>DASWOO010001339.1:0-2197 GCA_036404335.1 Kofleriaceae bacterium | reverse complement strand
ACCTACGCTCGGCGCGCACCGGGCGTAGGCGCTCGCAGATCAGGGATGCGCTTCGCCGCCGTCGTCGGCGCGATCGGCGACGTCGGTGATCCCGGCGCGCCGGGCGCAGTGTGCGCAGCAGAAGTACTGTGCGCGGGCCTCGATGCCGTGGCCGATGATCGGCACCTTACAGTGTGCGCAGCGCGGCGCCAGGACCTGGATCGCGCATTGGAACGAGTCGAAGACGTGGGTCGTCCCGCCTATCCTCATCTCGAAGGCCTTGTCGTAGGTGTTGCCGCAACACTCACAGGTCGTCGATGCCATGGCCGTGAAGGCTGCAAGCACCGCGCCCGTGACGCCGGTGGGATGGAATACGGCTTGCTGCGACACCCTTGGATGGGAACCCTTCGTCGCATGGGACCTCGCCTCCGGATCGCCGTCGTGGGCCAGGGGCACTTCGCGCAGTCCGCCGTGCTCCCGGCGATCGCGCAGCTGCCGGACGTCGATCTGGTCGCGCTCGTGTCCGGCTCGCACCACAAGCTCGAGGAGCTCGGCAAGCATTACGGGGTCAAGTCGCTGTGGGCCTACGACCGGCTCGACGAGCTGTTCAGCGGCGGCACCGTAGACGCGGTGTACATCGCCGTGCCCAACGACATGCACGCCGAGCTCACGGTGATCGCCGCGCGCCACGGCGTCCACGTCATGTGCGAGAAGCCGATGGCGCCGACCGAGGCCGAGTGCATGCAGATGATCCGCGCGTGCGAGCAGCGCCAGGTCAAGCTGATGATCGGCTATCGGCTGCACTTCGAGTGCGCCAACCTGGTCGCGGTCGAGACCGCGCGGGGCGGTGAGATCGGCGAGCCGCGGATGTTCAGCTCGGTGTTCTCGATGCAGATCCGCGACGGTAACGTCCGCACCCAGCCGCGGCGCGGCGCCGGCCCGCTCTACGACATCGGCATCTATTGCCTCAACGCCGCGCGCTACCTGTTCCGCGCCGAGCCGATCGAGGTCAGCGCGATGAAGCTCGCCGGCCGCGACGCCCGGTTCGCCGCCGTCGACGAGGCGTTCGCCGTCACCCTGCGGTTCCCGATGGACCGCGTCGCCCAGTTCACGTGCAGCTTCGGCGCGGCCGACCGCGCGCACTATCAGGTGATCGGCACCGAGGGCTTCCTGACCCTGGACAACGCCTACGAGTACGCGGCCGAGATGGTGCTCCACGTCCAGGGCAAGCACGGCGCCAAGACCCGGACGTTCACCAAGCGCGATCAGATCGCCGCCGAGATCGAGTACTTCGCCAGGTGCATCCGCGAGGACCTCGATCCCGAGCCGAGCGGCTGGGAGGGGCTCGCCGACGTCCGGATCCTCCAGGCGATCCAGGCCTCGGCGCGGTTCGGCCGCGTCGTGCCGATCGAGCCGATCCCGCGGCCGCAGCGCCCCGATCTCGCCCAGGAGATCCGCATCCCGGCGCACGAGCTCGCCCCGCTGATCGACGTCGAGCAGCCGTCGAAGTAGCCTGGTACTGTGGCGGCGATGCCTCGCGCCGCGCACCTCGCCCCGAGCCCGCGATGAACCAAGCCACGGGCTACGCGCTCGCCGGTGGCGCCGCGCTCGTCGCCGGCGCGGTCAACGCGATCGCCGGCGGCGGGAGCCTGATCACCTTCCCGGCGCTCGTCGCGGTCGGCCTGCCGCCGGTGATCGCCAACGTCACCAACACCGTCGCGATGTGCCCGGGGTACCTCGGCGCGTTTCTCGCTCAGCGCCGCGACCTCGCCGGCCAGCGCGCGCGGCTGGTCGCGATGCTGCCGACCGGCGCGGTCGGCGGCCTGATCGGCGCGGTGCTGCTGCTCCAGACCGGCGCGGAGACGTTCCGGCTGATCGTGCCGTATCTGATCTTGTTCGCGGCCCTGCTCCTGGCCGTGCAGGGCCGGCTGCGCGCGTGGATCCTGGCGCACGCCAAGGCGCAGCACTCCGAGGCCTGGGCGATCCTGCCGGTCGGGCTCGCGGCGATCTACGGCGGCTACTTCGGCGCCGGCATGGGCGTCATGGTGCTCGCCGCGCTCGCGGTCGTGATCGGCGATTCGTTCACGCGGCTCAACGCGCTCAAGCAGGGCGTGTCGCTGACCTGCAACGTCGCCGCCGCCGGTCGCTTCGTGTTCTCCGGCTCGGTCCACTGGCCCACCGCCAGCATCATGTTCGTCGCCGCGCTGCTCGGCGGCGT
>DASWOO010001338.1:0-5201 GCA_036404335.1 Kofleriaceae bacterium | reverse complement strand
GCGACAGCGCGGTGTTCGACGGCTCGATGTTCTCTCAGAACGGCTGGGGCGCGAGCAGCGCGAGCAGCGCGTGGTCCGACGGGCTCACCGTGTGGTCGTCGGCCAACATCCGGATCGTCCACTCGAAGTTCATCGACAACTCCGACGTCGATCTGATCCTGGGCAACGGCCCGGGCGCGGTGATCGAGAACAACTCGATCGGCAACCACGCCAACTTCGCGTTCGCCGCGCTGATGCTCGACAACTTCAACGGCGGCTTCGCCGGCAACTTCACCGGCGCCAGCGTCCGCAACAACGACATCAACTGCACCAGCGGGCTGTGCGGCTTCGGCGTCATGCTCGGCCCGCACTTCTGGTACGGCTCGGCGCCGATCATCGGCACCAGCGCGGTGGTCGCCGGCAACACGATCACCACCGCCAAGCAGGGCATCTTCACCGCCGGCGCCAGCGGCTTCACGATCTCCGGCAACACGATCACCGCGGGCGGCGCCTACGCCGGCACCAACTACGCCGGCTGCACGGCGCAGCCGCTGGTGGTCAGAGCCGGCGACAGCGTCGCGGTCAGCGGCAATACCTACGGCCCGTTCGGCAACCTGCTCGGCGGCTGCGGCCCGGGCGACCTGCCCGGCCTGACCGTCCACCTGCCCGGCGTCGACTACCCGGTCGCCCTCGCCTACCAGCAGATCCTCGGCCGCGACGCCGATCAGGGCGGCGGCCAGGCGTTCACCGGCCTGCTGCATTCGAGCGGGCTCGCCGCGGTCCGCTCGTCGCTCGCCAACAGCACCGAGGCGCACAACGCGATCGACGCCGCGTACCTTCAGGTGCTCGGCCGCCACGTCGACCCGACGGGCCTGGCCGGCAACATCAACGCGCTCGCGGCCGGCTCGATCACGATGCGGCAGCTCCGGGTCAACCTCGAGCTCAGCGGCGAGGCGTTGCAGAACCCATATCGCCGGTACTAGACCGGGCGCGGCGATATCGTAGAACTCCGCAGGTAGATCGCGCCGCGTGACACGCGCGCACGGGCTACCGATGGGGCACGGCGCGCCTTGCGGTTGGCGCGCCGCGCGCATGGCACGCTGCATCATGGCGACCATCCTCTTGACCGGTGCGACGGGCTTCGTCGGCAGCCACGTGTTATTCGCGCTGCAGGCCGCGGGGCACGAGGTCCGCTGCGCGACCCGCTCCCTCGACGAATCGCGCGCCAAGGCGCCGCAGCTGACCTGGGTCGAGGCCGACCTCGAACGGCCCGACACGCTGACGCCCGCGCTCACCGGCTGCGACGCCGCGGTGTTCCTGGTCCACGCGATGGACGACGCGCACGCCGGCAACTATCCCGAGCGCGAGCGCGACAACGCCCGGGCATTCCTCGCCGCGGCCGAGCGGGCGAGCGTCCGCCGCATCGTGTACCTGGGCGGTGTGGTGCCCGCGCACGACGTGTCGCGCCACCTGCGCAGCCGGCAGCGGACCGGCGAGATCCTGCGATCGGGCAAGGTAGAGACCATCGAGCTGCGCGCCGCGATGGTGATCGGCGCCGGCAGCGTCAGCTGGATGATGGTGCGCGACCTCGCGCGCCGGCTGCCGGCGATGATCCTGCCGCGCTGGCTGCGCAACGTGTCGTACCCGATCGCGATCGAGGACGTCGCACACGGCATCGTCGGCGCGCTCGCCCTGCCCACCGGCCGGTCGCGGATCTATGATCTGCCCGGCCCGCAGCGCCTCAGCCACCGCGAGGTGCTCGAGCGTGCGGTCGCGGCGATGGGGCTTCACCGAACGATGATTTCAGTTCCCCTGCTGTCGCCGCGGCTGTCCAGCTACTGGATCGCCCTGGTCACGCGGACGCACCTGACAATGGCGAAGGAGCTGGTCGAGGGCCTGCGTTTCGATCTCGAGCCGAGCCACCCGCACCTGTGGCCGGAGATCCATCACACGCCGCTGCCGGTCGACGAGGCGATCCGCCGCGCCCTGACCGACGACACCGCGCCGGTCGTGCCTTCGCCCGCCATGCGGGTCCGGCTCGCCCAGCCATGAGCCCGCCGCCCGAGCGCCCGCCCGAGCGATCTGCCGATCGCCGGACCCGCGTGCGCGGCATCATCACGCTCGCGTTCGCCACGGTCAGCTTCGCCGCCAGCCTCGCCTTACGCGATCGGTTCGACCCGTGGCGCTCGACCGCGCTCGCCGCCGTCGTCGGGATGGCGCTGTCGGCGTGGACCCTCGGCCCGCGGCTGCGCCCGCTGTTCGCCGTCAGCCGCCGCGGCGTGGTGTTCGCCGCGGTGCTCGGCGTCGCGCTGGTCGCCGCGACCCACGCCGGGTTCGCCGTGATCCGGCTGATCTCGCCCGAGCTCGGCCGCACCGTGCGCGGCCTGTACTCCAGCATCGACGTCGGCGACAGCCCGGCGCTGCTCGCCCTGCTCGCGACCTTCGTCGTGATCGGCGAGGAGCTGATCTGGCGTGGCGTCGCCGTCGCGATCGCCAGATCCCCGTCGCCGTCGCGCGTCGCCATCGGCGCGCTCAGCGTCGGGCTCTACGTCTTGCCCCAGCTGCCAGGCCACGTCCCCGTGCTGATCGCCGCCGCCACGGGCCTGGGCGCGATCTTCGCGGCCCAGCGCCTCGTCACCGGCCGGCTGACCGATCCGATCATCACCCACGCGATCTGGAGCACGTGCGTGTTCGTGCTGCTGCCGGTCTCGTAGCCGTCAGTTCGCGGCGGTGCGCGGCGCGCCGAACTTGTCGGGGCCGGGCTGGCCGCCGCCGCCGGCGAGCGTTAGATCGTGCGTGTTGGCGCCGGCCTTGATGGTCAAGGTCGACATCGCCGGCTCGGCGCTCTGCTCGTTCCAGGCCTGGACCTTGTACTTGCCGGGCGGCAGGCTGTTGAACGCGAAGCTGCCGTCGGCGCCGGCGATCACGTAGTGCGGCGCATCGACGACCACGACGTACGCGCTCATGTTCGCGTGCAGGTTGCAGCCGAGCCGGATGATGCCCGGCTTGTCGAGCACGACCTCGCGGGTCTCGCCCTGCTTGTACATGCCGAGGTCGAACGCGCGCGCCTTGGACAGCGAGAACACGTCGTGGAACAGCGCATCGTAGTTGGGGAACGACACGGTCGAGCCCACCGGCACCGCGAGCACGTGCGGCGCGAACGTCTTGTTGCGCTGCTCGACGATGCGCTTCTTGGGCGTGCGCTTGCCGCCGCCGTGCTCGGGCCACAGCATGACCACGCCGAGCCCCGCCGGCGGCTTGCCGTCGATCGTGATCGTGCCGCGCAGCGAGGCCGCGGCCGGCTTGCGGTCCGGGTCGTCGGCCTCCGAGCCGCCCGCGGTCTTGGGCTGGGCCCCCGCGTCGGCGAGCGCCTTGGGCGGCGCGGTGATCGGCGCGGGCATGCCGGCGCGAAACACGCCGGCCACCGGGGCGAGCGGCGCCGCGCCGGTGACCAGCTCGGCGCGCGCGAACAGCTGCTCGGCGTACGAGCGCTGGCCGCGGCGGGCGGCGACGGCGGCGGCCTCGAGCAGGCCGCGCGCCCTGTCATCAGGCAGCGCCGCGGCGAGCTTGTGGACCGGGGCGAGCGCGGCCTCGTCGACCGGGCGCAGCTGATCGGCGCGCGCCACCATCTGCGGCTCGAGCGGGCCGAGCGCGCCGAGCAGGGTCGACTTCTCGGCCGCCGGCACCTTGTAGCGATCGAGCGCGGCGGCGAGATCCTCTACCAGCGCGACGAACTCCTCGTGGACCAGCTGCATGCCGGCGTGCGTGGTGGTCATGTCGCGGCCGGTGTACGGGCCGGGGCCGCCGGTCGCCTGGACCACGAACTCGACGAGCAGGCGCTTGAGGTTGACGGCGTCGGTGTTGAAGAACCGCTCCTTGATCCGCGGATCGGTCGTCGAGCGATTCACGAAGTCGTCGACGACCAGGGTGATCGCGGGGCGTCCGCCCAGCCGGTCATAGAGCGACTTGGGGGCTGGCGCCGGGGCCTCCACCGCGACTGGCGCAGGCGCCGGGGCGGGCGCCGGCTCGACTGCAGGCGCAGGCGCCGGGGCGGGCGGCTTCGTGGATCCGCCACACGCAAACAACCACAGTCCGAACAGCGCACTGCCAATCTTCATTCTTTCCGTGCTAACGCCGATCCCGTGTGCTCGGCAAGGGCGCTTACGGCAGATTCTAATGCGCGTCGCCGCACAACCTGCGTGCGACCGAGCGATTTAGCGCAGCACGCGTCGACAGCGCGCGCTGGCGCTCTGGGAGGATGTGCGCTGTTGCGCCAACTGCCCGTTCTCAATCACGGTGATCTCACGCGAAGCCCGGCATGTTCGGTGCTCAGTGGCGAAGCTCCACAGTTCGAGGACGTGAATGTTGAACAAGTGCCAGGCTGGATCGCTCGCGTTATGGATGTTGGCCGGTTGCGCCGTCGAGCCGGTCGATACGACCGAGACCGAGGCCGAGGTCTCGGGCCCTCCGCCCATCACGGCACCGGCCGGGACCGGGACCGCCGCCACCCTCGGCATCACCGCGCTCAACCCGTTCTTCGATTTCACGCTGGGCACCAACGGCCGCGCGTGCGTCAACTGCCACCAGCCCACCGAGGGCATGACGATCAACCCCGCGGGCGTCCAGTTCGTCTTCAATGCCAGCGCAGGCACCGATGCGCTGTTCCGGCTCAACGATGGCGCGGTTTCGCCCAACGCGGATGTGTCCACGTTGAACGCGCGCAAGGTCGCCTACAAGATGCTACTCGACCGCGCGGTGATCCGGATCGGTTTGCCGATCCCGCAGAACGCCGAGTTCACGCTCGCGGCTGTCGATGATCCGTATGGCTACGCCAGCCCGGCCGAGCTCTCGCTGTTCCGCCGGCCGCCGCCCACCAGCAACGCGAAGTTCCTCAGCACGCGGATGTGGGACGGTCGCGAGCCCAACTTGAACCAGCAGGCGGGCGACGCTGTGCTCGGCCATGCGCAAGGCATCAGCGTGAACGCGCAACAGATGCAGCAGATCGTGGACCTGGAGAACACCATGTTCACCGCGCAGACCTACGACAACGTGGTCGGTGATCTGACCAAGCACGTCGACGGCGGTCCGGAGGCCCTCGCGACCACCGACTTCTACCTGGGCATCAATGACTCGCTCGGCGGCGACCCGCACGGCCAGACCTTCAATCCCAGGGTATTCACGCTGTTCGACGGCTTCGCGCCGCCCAGCAAGCCCAAGAAGGG
>DASWOO010001337.1:0-2307 GCA_036404335.1 Kofleriaceae bacterium | reverse complement strand
GCCTGGCCGAGGCCGATCACAACATCCTGATCCACCTGCTGACCAGGCCCGCCGCCCGGCGCATGTTCGGCGCCGGCTGGGCCGAGCAGGCGCGGCGCGTGGTCGCCCAGTTCCGGCTCAGCCACGACCTGTGGGCCGGCGATCCGGCGTTCGTCGACCTGCTCGAGCGCGTCCGCGCCGGCTGCCCCGAGTTTGCCGGGTGGTGGAAGGGCCACGAGGTCCGTGGCTCGGCCACCGGGATCAAGAAGCTGCGCCACCCGACGCGCGGCGTGCAGCGCTTCGTCCACGCCAGCTTCCAGTCCAACGACGATCCGCGGCTGCGCCTGGTCATCTACACGCGGCTGGCCTGAGCCGCGCGCGGCTACGAGTCCGACGGGCCGCCGACGCCGAGGTACCTGGGCAGCCGGCGCGCGCGGAACCCGAGGCAGTCGAGCGTGGTCTGCGCGCGATGCTCGGTGCGGTGGGTGTACTCGCGCCAGCGGGCGGCCCAGCCGTGCAGCCGGCCGTTGCCGGTGATCCGCGCCAGCGCGGCGAGCTGGCGGGCGTGGACCCAGGTGTAGAACACGCACGACGGCGTCGCGCGCCGGTCGTCGCGCTGATCGTAGAGGCTGGTGTGGCCGTTGTCGTAGGTCGCGAGCACGGTGTCGTCGAGGGTCGCGACGCCCTCGTCGAACGCCGCGTGCGCGTCGCGGTCGCCCGTGGCGCGCGCGACGTCCCACAGGCCGAGCAGCGACGCCATGAAGCCGTTGAGCACGTGGCGGGTCTGGCCGGGCAGGGCGTACTTCTCGTAGAACACGCGGCCGTTGCGCTCGACGTCGCGCACGCCGCCGTCGGCGAGCATCACGAAGCACGGGCCGACGGTGCGGCGCGCGGCGAGCGCGAACGCGTCCTCGCCGGTGACCTGGTAGGCGCGGGCCAGCACCGCGCCGGCCCAGCCTTGCACCATCGCGTTGAACCACGGCGTGGCGTGGCGCGCGTAGTCCTCGACCTGGTCGAAGTGCGGGATCGCCAGGCAGGTCCGGCCGCCGAGCCGGGCGGTCTGGCCCGACGCCAGGAGGGCGCGCGCGCTGGCCACGAACTCGTCGCGGGCCTCGAGGTCGCCGTCCTCGAGGAAGCTGTGGAACTGATCGATCGCCAGGTGGCAGTGATCGATCGGGTCGCGCTTGGCGGCCTCGCCGGCGTAGACCTGCGAGCGCAGCCAGCGCGCGGTCTCGCCGCGCGCGCGCGCGGTGTACACGTGCGCGAACCCGAGCCGCTCGGCGCGCGGCTCGATCCGCGGATCGAGCGCCAGCGGATCGCCCGCGATCAACCGCCGCTGGCGCTGCCAGCGAGCCACCCGGAACAGCGCGTCCGAAACGCGCTCCATCATCCCATCCGAGACCAATCTCATATCCACCCCTCCACTCGCAGCATGCATCAAAGCCAGTTGCGCGAGAGAGCCACTCCGGACGATTTCGGCGCGGGCTACGACTCGGTCGGGTCGCCGGTCGGCGGGAGCGTGGTCGGCGCCGAGGTCTCGCCGCGCGCCTTGGCGTACTCGTCGAGCTTGCGGTACAGCGTCTTGCGGTCGAGGCCGAGCCGCTGCGCGGCGCGGGTCTTGTTGCCGCCCTCGTCCTCGAGCACGCGCTCGATAAACTCGCGCTCGAGCTCGGCGACGGTCATCCGTCGCGCGACCGCGGCGCCGAGGAAGTCGACCGGCCGCTTCTCGCGGACGTGCGGCGGGAGATCGTCGTCTGAGATCAGCTCGCCCTGGCACAGCGCCACGCCGCGCTCGAGCACGTTCATCAGCTCGCGGACGTTGCCCGGCCAGTTGTAGGCCAGCAGCAGGTGCTGGGCCTCGGGCGCGAGCCGGAACCGGCGCGGCGGGGCCTGGCGTGCGCCGAGCTGGGCGAGCACGTGCTCGCTGAGCGGCACGATGTCCTCGGGCCGGGCGCGCAGCGGCGGCAGGTCGAGGTGGATGACGTTGAGCCGGTAGTACAGATCCTCGCGGAAGCTGCCGTCGGCGAGCATGGTCTCGAGGTTGCGGTTGGTGGCCGCGACGATGCGGACGTCGACCCGCTGGTTGCGGGTCGCGCCGAGCGGCCGGACCTCGTGCTCCTGCAGCACGCGCAGGAGCTTGGCCTGCAGCGGCAGCGCAAGCTCGCCGATCTCGTCGAGGAAGATCGTGCCCTGGTCGGCCTCGACGAACAAACCGGGCTTGTCGGCGCGCGCGTCGGTGAACGCGCCGCGCTTGTGGCCGAACAGCTCGCTCTCGATCAGGCCCTCGGGCAGCGCGGCCAGGTTGACGCCGACGAACGCGCCGCCCGC
>DASWOO010001336.1:0-6191 GCA_036404335.1 Kofleriaceae bacterium | reverse complement strand
CCGACCTCGCGCACCACCCGCAGCACCACATGCACCGGATGATGTCGCGACAGCACCGGCCTCACCTTGTGCGGCGCCCCCGCCCTGCCCTTCTTCGGCCGCCCGAGCTTGGGCTTCCTCTTTCGCGGCGGTGTCGGCGCGACCAGCAACGGCAGCTGCTCGGCCTCCCGCTTATCCGCCCGTGCCGTCGGCCCGCTCGCCCGCCGCTTCGCCTTCGTCGCCATGCCTTATGGATAGCACCCTCCCCAATCGCCGCAACGACTTTTCGCCGATATTTTAAATACAGCCTCAGCGTCATTCGTCCGCCTGGAGCACCTCCGCTTCTGTTCGAGGCCTGACGCGTCTCGGCAACGAGCCGCCCCAGCTCGGACTCAGCACACCGGCCGATCCGATCTGCGCGAGCCTGCCAGCCCGCGTCGTTCGTTGCCTGCACGTGTAGCTCCGGCGACGACGTCCACACCCTGCGCTCGGCCACGTCACGTCACCTCTCCTCTTCTTCAAACAAAGAAAATTCAATCTTCGTCGGCAGCACTCGCTCGAGGCGATGGGTTGTGAGCGGGCGGCACGTGTACCCCGCCTGCCCCGACGGCCGGCCGGTCACAAGCCGTCCACGCGGTCTCCACGCACCCCGGCCGCCGCGGAGCTCGTCCGGTGCCACCTCGCCAGGTCGAGGCGACGAGCCGAGCGCGGGCCGCTGCCCCAAGCGCCTCCGCGCGCCGCTACCCCACGAGCGCCCATCGGCGCGCCGCTGCCCCCGAGCGCCGCTGCCCCCGAGCGCCGCCTGGGCGGCAGCAAAGCTGCCGCTCAGACGGCGACAGGGAACTTGATGAACGGGTGGTGCACGTACTGCTCGAGGCGGATGTCGTCGAAGCGCTGCGCGAGCACGGGTCGGTCGGCGAGGATCAGGCGGGGTAGCGGGTGCGGCTCGCGCTCGAGCTGGAGCTTCACGCCCTCGATGTGGTTTAGGTAGATGTGGGCGTCGCCGAGGGTGTGGATGAAGAAGCGCGGCTCGAGCTTGCACTCGCGGGCGACCATCGCCGTGAGCAGGGCGTAGCTGGCGATGTTGAACGGCACGCCGAGCGCGAGGTCGGCAGAGCGCTGGTAGAGCTGGCAGTCGAGCCAGGGGCCCTGGACGTAGAACTGGAACAGCGCGTGGCACGGCATCAGCTTCATCGCCGCGAGGTCGGTGACGTTCCACGCGCTGACCACGATGCGGCGCGAGGTCGGGTCGCGCTGGATCAGCGCGATCGCGTCGGCGAGCTGGTCGATTCCGCCGGGCTCGCCGGCCGGGGCGCCCCAGTGGCGCCACTGGTGGCCGTAGATCGGGCCGAGGTCACCGTCGGCGTCGGCCCACGCGTCCCAGATCGGCGTGTGCTGGGTCAGGTCGTCGTGGATGTTGGTCGAGCCGCGCAGGAACCACAGCAGCTCGCGGACCACCGCCGGGAACAGGACCTTCTTGGTCGTGACCAGCGGGAAACCCTCGCGCAGGTCGTAGCGGCTCTGCGCGCCGAAGATCGACAGCGTGCCCGTGCCGGTTCGATCGGTGCGGCGCTCGCCGTGCGCGAGCACGTGGCGCAAGAGCTCGAGGTACGGCCGCATGGTGGTGCGTATACCACCCCCTTGTGACGCCGGCCGCGCGTGGCGATCGGCCAGACCTATCCTATGCTGCCGCCGTGCAACCTGTTTCGACTTCGATCGGCGCGCTGCTCGAGCGCTACGACGGCGTGCTGCTCGACGCCTACGGCGTCCTGGTCGACGCCCGCGGCCTCTTGCCCGGGGCCGCCGAGCTGCTCGCCGAGCTGCAGCGGCGCGGCAAGCCGTTCGCGATCGTCACCAACGACGCGTCGCGCTCGCCCGCGACGTACCTCGCGCGGTTCGCCGCGATGGGCGTCGCGCTCGACGATCCGGCGCGGATCGTGACCTCGGGCAGCCTGCTGCCCGGCTACTTCCGCGACCGCGGGCTCGCCGGCGCCCGGACCTGCGTGCTCGGCACCGACGACTCGTTCGCGTTTGTCCGCGCTGGCGGCGGCGTGCCGATCGCGATCGGCCCGGGCATGGAGCTCGACGCGCTCGCGGTGTGCGACGACTCGGGCACGCCATTCGTCGCCGGCATCGAGCTGGCCTTCTCGGCGATCGTCCGCGCCGTCCACGCCGGTCGCCGCCCCGCCCTGGTGCTGCCCAACCCCGATCTGATCTATCCCAAGGGCGAAGGCGAGTACGGCTTCACCGCCGGTGCGATGGCGCTGCTGATCGAGGCCGCGCTCGCCCGCCGGTTCCCCGGCGGCGGCCTGGTGTTCGATCGCCTGGGCAAGCCGGCGCCGCACCTGTTCGCCGAGGCCCAGCGCCGGCTGGGCGTCGACCGGGTCGTGATGATCGGCGACCAGCTCGAGACCGACATGGCCGGCGCGCGCGCCGCGGGGATCTCGGGCGCGCTGCTCGCCGGCGTCTCGCGCTGGCCGCACACCGGCAGCGAGGGCGTCCCCGAGGTCGCGCCGACCTACCTGCTCGCGACGATCGCGCCGTGATCCAGCGGTTCTGCTTCGTCAAGCTCGCCGACGCCGAGGTCGCGACCCGCGGCGAGCTCGCCGAGCTGCTCTCGACGCAGCTGCGCACCGCCGGCGCCGACGCCGTGGTCGGCCTGCCCGCCGACGCCAGCGCCGCCCGCTGGGACCTGTCGATCGTCATCACCACCGCCTCGCTCGACGCGTGGCACGCTCTGGCCCAGCTGCCGGCGATGATCGCCGCGCTCGACGAGCTATCCCGGCGCGCTCACGTGATCAAGGCGTGGACGTTCGAGGCTCGGCGCTAGCCGGCGCGCGCAGCCGGGCGATCCAGGCCGCCAGCTCGGGCGGCATCGGGCTGTCGAACCGGACCGGCTCGCCCGTCGCCGGGTGCGCGAAGCCCAGGCGCGCGGCGTGGAGCGCGAGGCGGGGCGCGCGCGGCACGAACGTCCGCGACGCCTCGCCGCCGTGCGTGGTGTCGCCGGCGAGCGGCGTACCCAGCCCCGCGAGGTGGATGCGGATCTGGTGGGTGCGGCCGGTCTCGAGCCGCGCCGAGACCAGGGTCGCGCCGGCGAGCGCCTCGACGACGTCGACGTGGGTGACCGCGCGCTTGCCCTGGATCGGCCGGTCGACCGTCTGCTTGACGACGGCGCCGATCGCGACCGCGCGGTACTCGCGGTCGACGTCGTGGCGCGCGAACGCATCGCCGAGCCGCTTGTTGGCGTCGCGGGTGCGGGCGAACACGAGCAGGCCGCTGGTCGGCAGGTCGATCCGGTGGACGAGGAAGACCTCGCCGTACCGGCGCGCGAGCTGATCGAGCAGGTCGCCGCGATCGCTCTCCGGCGTCGGCGCGGTGACCAGGCCGGCCGGCTTGTCGACGATGATGATGTGGTCGTCGAGGAACACCGGCTCCGGCGCCACCAGCGGCGGGGTGCCGGCGGCGTCGCGGGTCAGCGCGCCGCCGACGTTGACCTCGATGACCTGGCCGGCGCGCACCGGCCGGCCGGCGACCTTGACGCGCGTCCGATCGACGAACACGCCGCCGAGGTCGATCACCGCCCGCGCCTTACGCCGCGACAGCCCGGCGACGTGCCGGGGGATGACCTGGTCGAGCCGCAGGCCGGTCTCGTCGGCCGCGACCGCGAACTTCGTCGCGTCTACCAATTGTCGTCGTCGTTGTTGCGGCGCTTCTTCTTCGGGGCCTCGCCGCCGCGATCCTTGTCCTTATCGCGATCGGTGCGGCGCCGGGTGCCCGCGGGGGGCGCCGGCGGGCCGAAGTTGCGGTTCGGCGGACCGCCCGCCGGGCGAGCGCCCGCGGGAGGTCGGAAGCCGCCGCCACCACCGTAGCCACCGCCGGCAGGTCCGCCGCCACCGGCAGGCGCGCCACCGTCGCCGCCGGCAGGCGCACCGCCGCCGCCGCCGTAGCCACCGCCGGCAGGTCCGCCGCCGTAGCCACCACCGGCAGGTCCGCCGCCGTAGCCACCGCCGGCAGGTCCACCACCGCCGCCGCCGTAGCCGCCGCCGGCAGGGCCGCCGCCGTAGCCACCGCCGCCGCTGTAGCCGCCCGGGCGCGGGCTGCCAAACCGCGGGCCGCCGCCACCGGGCGGACGCGCCTCGCGCTCGCGCGCCTCGTTGATGCGCAGCATGCGGCCGTCGACGTTCTGGCCGTCGAGCTCCTGCAAGGCCTGTTGCGCGAACTCGGGCGTCGCCATCTCGACGAACGCGAACCCCCGCGAGCGTCCGGTCTCTCGGTCCATGATGATGGACACGCTCGTCACTTCACGTCCGTTGGCACCAAATGCTTCTCTGAGCATGTCCTCGGACGTGTTGTAGTTCAGGTTGCCCACGTAGAGCTTCGTTCCCACAGACGGTCTCCTGAAGATTCGTTCGGAAAATTCGAACCTACCACGGCCGCTGCCGCCCAGATCACATGGTCCGCTCAGGAACTGTCGGCACTCGAGCCTTTGCGGCTAGATTGCCCGGCTGAGGCGCATACCTTGAAAAAACTCGCGTCACTAGCCGTCGGGGGTCTGTTGGGTGTCGCAGGCCTGGCCACCGGCGCCCCCCACCCAGGCCCGCCGGTCCGGCCAGCCGCCGCGGTCAGCCCGATGGCCGACATCGAGGATGTCTACGCCTGGATGACCGGGTTCACCCTGGACCTGGTGATGGACGTGTCGCCGCTCGACGACGGCAGCCACCGCTTCGACCGCTCGGTCCAGTACGTGTTCCACGTCAACAGCAAGACGGGGACCAACGGCCTGGCGACGACGTCGACGACCACCGCCGAGACCAGGATCATCGTCCAGTTCGACTCCGGCACCCAGGTCCAGGTCTGGGTCGTCGACCCGGCCGGCGCGGTCAAGGACTACATCCAGGGCGATCCGAGCGCCACCGCCGGGGTGAGCTCGGTGGCGGGCAAGACCCGGATCTTCGCCGGCCGGCGCTCCGACCCGCGGTTCTTCAGCCAGTCCGGCCTGACCGCCGGGCTCACCCAGCTCGGCACGTTCCAGACCACGAACGGCATGGGCCGCGACGCCTCGGGCTGCCCGAACAACATCGCTGGCGGCGACACCACGCTCATCCGCCAGGCGCTGACCGGCGGCGCCGACACCTACGCCGGCAAGAACGTCATGGCGATCGTCGTCACCCTCGACAAGTCGCTGGTCAACGCGCCGGGCAACACCAACATCGCCGTGTGGGGCTCGACCCACCAGGGCCAGGGGTCGTGACCATGCGCCTCCTCTGGCTCACCCTCGCCCTGGCCGCCTGCAGCAACGACGCGGGCCCGGCCGGCAGCAGCGACGATGCCGGCCCCGGCTCCGGCAGCGACGCCGGCAGCGACGCGCCCGGCATGCCCCCGCCGCCCGCGCTCGGCGCCCAGCTCGACCGCATGGGCCGCGCCGGCGTCGCCGACGTCCTGATCGCCTCGCTGCCCTCGGCCGGCGCCGATCCGGCCGGGCAGAAGGCGCGCTACAACCAGGCCGCGGATCCGGCGACCTGGAAGACGACGATGCTGCGCACCAACGTCACCGTCGAGGCCGAGCTGATGGCCAACATCGGCATGTTCGACGTGCTCGATCTGAGCCTGGGGACCTCGGCGGTGCCGGGCTGCGGCAACACCCTGGGCTTCAAGCCGCCGGTCGCGGCGCTGAGCTACCAGGTGATCGCCGACGTGCTCGCCGACGACGAGATCTTCATCGACACCGCGCGCGCGACCTGCAGCATCCCGTTCGCGCTCGAGCTCGAGCGGTTCACCAGCAACGTCCACAGCACGTGCGGCGGCCGGCCGCCGACCCAGGACGCGGTCGATGTCCTGTACTCGATCCTGATGGCCGGCAGCGACGGCCTCAACCTGATGGCGACCGGCGCGCCGCCGCGGGTTCACGGCGCCTCGGTCCCGCACGCCGATACCAGCAACGACACGTTCCCGTTCCTCGGCGCGCCGAGTCCGTGACAGGTATCCTGTAGGCGGCCATGCCGCCGCTGCCGTACCCGCATCGCGCGACCTTGCTCGCGAGCGCGCTGACCGTGCCCGACGAGCACGCGCCGCTGGTGCCGTACGTCGCGCGGCTGATCTCGGTGATCGTGTTCGATCACCTGGTCCGCCACCCCGTGGTCACGCTCGGCGACCACGACGACGAGCGCCTGACCGACGACCAGCATCAGCTGATCGACATCCACCACCCGCAG